>JAUPLZ010000305.1 GCA_030836705.1 Campylobacterota bacterium | reverse complement strand
GAAAGAACCAAAAAAGACTTAGATAACGCAAACAACTGCCTAGATAAAGCAAAAGAAGAGATTCTAGCCCTTTCTAAAACCATTCAAGAGGACTCTTTAAGAGAGATGGAATTAGCAAAAAAGCTTGAGAACCTAAACAATCATACCGTACAAGTAAAAGAGGTTCTTACAATAATAGGCGATATTGCGGAGCAAACGAACCTACTAGCTCTTAATGCAGCCATAGAAGCAGCGAGAGCCGGTGAGCACGGAAGAGGTTTTGCGGTCGTAGCGGATGAAGTACGAAAGCTGGCGGAGAGAACGCAAAAAAGTTTATTGGAGATAAATTCAACAATAAATGTAGTGGTGCAAGAGATTGTTGAAAGCACGCAAGAGATGGGTCAAAGCGCAAAAGAGTTTGAATCGCTTGTCTTTATCGCCAAAAGCGTTGAAAAATCCATAGACGGTGTTGCTATGGTGGTAAACGATGCCTCAAAAGCCTCAAAAAAATCTCTTGAAACCTCTTTAGAGATCGGGAAAAATATAGACAAAATAAAAAACCAAACAACAGAAATTCACGAGCTTTCGATAAGCAACACAAGAAGTGTAGAAGAGATAGCAGCAGCTTCAGAGCATCTTCACAAACTAACCGAAGAGCTAGATAACAAACTAGGACAGTTTAAAACTTGAAAAAAGAGAAATTAATACTAATCGGCGCCTCTACCGGAGGTCCCGGTCATATTGAAAAAATACTAAAAAAACTACCGTCAACTCTCTCTTCGAGAGTCATCATAGCCCAACACATGGATGCTTTACTGTTTGATTCTTTTACAAAAAGACTAAACAGCATAAGCAACTTAGAGATATTAAATTCAGCAGATGAATTATCCTTAGATTCATCAAAGATTATTATTTGCTCCAAAACTTGTACACTAGAAAATAAAGACAATGATTACAAATTGGTTTCATCTTCAAAACAGAATCATACATATAATCCGACAATAGATATTTTATTTGAAAGCGCGTCTAATTTTACAAATAATTTTGATATATTATGCATCCTGCTAACCGGCATCGGAAGTGATGGAGCTAAAGGAATGCTAAAACTAAAAAATAGCGGCGCACATACGATAGCAGAAAGCGAAGAGAGCGCCATCGTATACGGGATGCCAAGAAGCGCGCGTGAACTTGGGGCGGCAGAAAAAATTCTTACTATCGATAATATAATAGATGAAATTATGAGGTTTGACAAAGAATATGTTTGAAAGTATAAAAAAGCTTTTTTCAACCAATGTTGAAGAGCCGCAACCGGCAGTAGAAAAGAGGGTTGAGAATTTTGAATCTGCCGAAAAAATATTTGAGCATTTCAAAGCAGTTACCGGAATGAACTTCAATAAAAAAGAAGAGATTACAAAAAACAAAATTATAAACTACTGCAAAAGAAATGGAATTTACAGCTTTGATGAGCTCTATCAAAAAATAACCACCTCAAAAGATGCGATGCAAAAACTAATAGATTATCTAACAGTAAATGAAACTTTTTTTTATCGCGAAATAGACCAAGTAGAACTTTTGTGCGAAATTGCCAAAAGAAGTCATGACAATTTCTCTATCCTTTGCGCTCCTTGTGCGACTGGCGAAGAGGTCTACACAATCATTATATCCCTTTTAGAGTCAGGAGTAAGCGTGCACAAAATCAATATCGTCGGCATAGATATTAACGCTACAGCTATTGAAATGGCAAAAGAAGGCAAATACTCCGCTAGATCGTTAAATAAACTTAGCGAGTCTTTAATAGAGAGGTATTTCACAAAAAAAGATGATAAGTTTGAAATAAAAAATGAGCTAAAAAGAATGACAACTTTTATGCAAATGAATGTTTTTGATGAAAAACTTAAAAGCATCGGCAAGTTTGACTATATTTTTTCTAGAAATATGTTTATCTACTTTAACGAAGAAGAGCGAAGAAAAGCCACAAACGCTTTTTGTTCTCTACTAAAAGAACATAACGGCTATATGTTCTTTGGACACGCCGATAAAGTAGAAAAAACCGAATGTTTAATAGAGCACCATATAGGAAGAACGAAGCTTTACTTAAGAGCGTAAAGCTTTGAACCTATTTCGCCGTATAGTCTTTTTTGCGCTCGCTTAAGATAGCGCTGGCTTCTTCATTTGCTATTATAGAAAAAAACCAAAGATCAAATGAGATATTTTTATCGGTATTCTCTTTTTCATATCTATCGTAGAATTTTCTCAAATCCTTGTCTAGTATATGCAACTCTAACCTTTTTAAAATCTCATCATGCAAGAGTTTAGTGTTTGCTTTGAAATACTCTATATCTAATGTCATTATTTATACACCTTTATTGTTTTTTATGCGCGAGTATATCAAAATTTTTACTCAATTTTAATAAGACCAAGTGTTGCAACCCTGTTTCAAATTATGGCTTATCTAATATTTTTTAAAATCTTTTTGTCAAAACAACTCTTAAGTAATCAATATCACTACTTTTATACTCTTTATCCATATGCTCATATCCTACATTAAAATAGGAATTTTTTGCATACTCATAATCCATCTCTACAAATAAAGAGTCAAAATTATTTGGGTTCTCTTGTTTTTTAAAACTAGTATCGTTATATATGATTTTTGAGGTTAACTCTTTTGAAAAGTCATATTTAAACCTAAAAGAGACAATCTCTTCATATCCGTCTGTTATGTCAAAATCAATCAAGCTGTCGGTAAAAAGCTCTGCTTTGCCTGCATACGCCTTCGCTAATCCGTTTGAGCCGTTGTTTTTTGAATAGGCTACAATCAAACCGGCGTTTTTATAACCAGTCCCTACCCTTAGGGCATTTATCTTAACATCGCTTCCGCCATCATTTGATAGCGTATTTATGTTTTTACCGGAGCCGTTTTTGCCAGTAGTTATATATTGGGCACCCAAATAGTATCGCCAAGTTTTTAAAAAACCGTTTTTGTCGACTTGAAAAAAAATAGAATCAAACATATCTTTTGCTTGATAGTAATAAGCTTTTGATTCAAATCCTATATTTTTTAACTCCAAACCGCCAAAAAATATTCCATTTTCTCCGTTTCCTCCATCAAACTCACTTGAAAAAACTCGCTCATTTGCTCTTTTTTGTTCATTTACGCTTCCTAAAACAACTTTTAAAAAATCGCTTCTTAGCATATAACTAAATCCACTGAAGCTATACGGCAAGACTCTTGAGTTTGTGCTATTTAAAAGCGGAGTGTATAGCTGCTGCTTGCCTAGCTTAAAAGAGTGTTTATCTTCTTGAAAATATAAATATCCCTCTATTAATGAATCTATACTCTTTTCATCTTGAGACAAAAGCTCAGAATTTTGGGGATTTTTTTGAGCAAAAACAGGATTGTTTGAGCCGAATGTGAGATTAACAAAACTACCGCCATAAGGTTTGGTTTTGTAGTTTAATATGATACCGGCGATTGTGCCGTAAGAGTCATTTGCGCTATCGTCATAATTTAATTCATCATGCACAAGATGTAGTTGTAAAGCAAGTTCGCCATTTTTTACTACATCGCTTAAATTATCATTTGCAAACGGCAAAGATATAAAACAAAATAGTAATAGAATTAATAATTTTTTCATAAAATACTCTCAAAAATTAACATTTAGCAGATTATACAAGAAGATAAAAGAAGAATGCCCCTCCCCAGATTGCTACACACACAAAAAAAATAAGTGAGCTGCTGTGTTCCCACCCTGACTCAGTGCTTATTAGTCCCATTGCATAGGTCTAAGGAAGAGCGACGAAATTATATCAAAAAATTCTAAATTTCTGTTATCATTTTGTAGTTAGAAAAAATAATTAAAAGTGGCACTCTCATGATTCAAAAAGCGTCGTTGTTCTTGGTCTTTGTTTTCCTTGGTATCGGTTTTTATAAAAGTAGCGATTTTACGCTTATTGTAGCGGGTGTGGCTATCTTTATGCTAGGAATGATATTTATGGAAGGTGGATTTAAAGCATTTAGCGGCGGCATCTTAGAATCTATTCTAAAAAAAACAACAAACACTTTAGGCAAATCAATAGTAAGCGGGTTTGTCTCAACTTCTATCGTTCAAAGTTCATCTTTGATTT
This sequence comes from Campylobacterota bacterium, assembly GCA_030836705.1. GTDB lineage: Bacteria > Campylobacterota > Campylobacteria > Campylobacterales > SZUA-545 > JAUPLZ01. Next base: position 195 of record JAUPLZ010000305.1, on the reverse strand, counting down.
CCGTAATAATAATATCTTTTTTATCAGCGCAGCTTTTGGGATTAAAGGAAGCTATCGGGATTATTTTTGGCTCAAACATAGGCTCAACTACAACGGCTTGGATTATAGGCGGGCTTGGACTAAAGGTGAAAATATCTTCATATGCTCTACCTATGCTTGTTTTTGGAGTAGTTCTGAAGTTTACAAAAAGCAAAT
>JAUPLZ010000304.1 GCA_030836705.1 Campylobacterota bacterium | reverse complement strand
TTATGGGAGAAGATAATGCTAGAAAATACCTTCCTCTTATAACAACACTTGGTCTTTTGATATTTTTTTCAAACATGATAGGCATAATCCCAGGGTTTCACTCACCTACGGCAAATCTAAACATGACTTTGTCTCTTGCTCTAATTGTATTTCTTTACTACAACTTTGAAGGCATTAGAAGAAACGGAATTGTAAAATATTTTGGTCACTTTATGGGGCCTGTTTGGTGGCTTGCTTGGCTTATGTTTCCAATCGAAATAATCAGCCACATTTCAAGAATCATCTCTCTTTCATTCAGACTTTTTGGAAGTATCAACGGCGACGATATGTTCTTGCTTGTTCTTTTGATGCTTGTGCCTTGGCTTCTACCGCTACCTGGTTTTATTATGCTCTTTGCATTTGGTATTTTGCAAACATTTATTTTTATGATTCTTACAGTGGTTTATATCGGCGGGGCTGTTCAAATAGAGCACGAACACCACTAAAACACCGCAGTGAAGCAAGTAAATTTTTATATAGTTTTATCTCATATAGCTTCTGGCGTAGCGCTTTTTGTCAGCGTAGCCGGAGCTATTTGGGGTTTTCTTGCATACTCCGACCAATCTTTTGCTTCCGGTGTTGTAATTGCTGTTGCAGCAGCTGCTCCGGGCGTATTTCTTCTTATAATCTCTGAAGGGTTTTTTATTCTTAGCGAAATTCTAAAAGAGAAAAAAGCACAAACAAAAATACTAGAATCGATAAAAGACGGTCTCAAAATTGATGAAAAAATTTCTCATAACTGACCCTGAACACTACTCTTCAAACCCGCAACTTTTTTCTATTAGATTCTATAGAGCTCTTAAAAAAAATAGACCCGATGTTGTAATTTTTAGAGATAAAAAAAGCAAAAACTTCAAGCTGATTGCAAAAAAATGCAAAAAAATCTCAAAAGTTTTTGGCATAAAAGAGTTTTATATAAACCAAAATATAGCAATAGCGCAAGAGTTAAACGCAAATGGTGTGCAGCTTACGGCAAAACAACAAAACCTAATAACAAATGTAAAAAAAATGGGATTAAAAACCATAGTCAGCACACACAGCGAAGATGAAGTTAAAAAATGCAGTAAAAAATCTGCAAATTACATACTTTATAGCCCGATTTTTTATACGAGAAACAAAGGAAAACCAAAGGGTTTAGACGGCTTAAAACAAATTGTTGATAATATAAGCTCTAAAGTTATCGCACTTGGCGGAATTGCAACCGACTATGAAGTTGATAAATTAAAAATAGCAAATCCTTGCGGTTTTGCCTCAATTAGATATTTTACAAAAGGAATTTAATGTCTCGCTTTGAAGTGGTCATAGGGCTTGAAGTTCACGCCCAGCTTAATACAAAAACAAAAATGTTTTGTGGTTGCGCCACTAGTTTTGGACACACGCAAAATGCAAACACCTGCCCTGTCTGCTTGGCACTTCCTGGTGCCTTGCCGGTGCCAAATAAAGAGGCTTTTGCAAAATCTATAGCCTTTGGAAAAGCAATAAACGCAACCGTAAATAAAACTTCTATTTTTGATAGAAAAAACTACTTTTATCCGGATTCTCCAAAAGCATACCAAATAACTCAAATGCAGCTGCCGATAGTTGAAAAGGGTCATCTTGTTATCGAGCTTGAAGACGGCACTCAAAAAACAATCGGGATTACAATAGCTCATCTTGAAGAGGATGCTGGGAAAAACATACATGAAGGCGACCATTCAAAAGTGGACCTAAACAGAGCCGGTACGCCGCTTTTGGAAATCGTTTCAGAACCTGATTTAAGAAGCAGCGATGAGGCTATTGCATATCTAAAAAAACTTCACTCAATCATAAGATATCTAAAAATCGGTGATGCGAATATGCAAGAAGGAAGCTTTAGATGCGACGCCAATGTTTCCATCAGACCAAAAGGCGATAGCAAGCTTTACACTAGAGTTGAGATTAAAAACATCAATAGTTTTAAGTTTATACAAAAAGCCATAGAGCTAGAAGTCCAAAGACAAATAGACGCTTGGGAAGATGGGGTTTACGCTAAAGAAATATGCCAAGAGACAAGACTCTACGATAGCGTCAAAAACGAAACAAGAAGTATGAGAGGCAAGGAAGGCGCCGCTGATTATAGATATTTTCCAGAACCTGACATCCCGCCCGTAACACTTGATGATGAAATGATTAAAACTTGCTCAATAATTCCGGAGATGCCGGATCAAAAAAGAGAACGATATATCAAAGAAATTGGCATAAGCAGTTATGACGCCGGAGTTCTCACTCAAGAGCCTGAGCTTGCCGAGTTTTTTGAAGATTTGATATCTCACAAGGCTACACCAAAAATGGCAGTCTCTTGGATGAGCGTTGAACTTCTTGGTCGCTTAAATAAAATTGGGGCTTCTATTGAAACCTCTCCTGTTTCTTCACAAAAACTTGCAAAACTTATGACAAGGATTGAGGACAATAGCATAAGCGCAAAAGCAGCCAAAGATGTACTTGATTTTTTAATGGAAAACCAAATTGAAGTAGACCAAGCAATAGAAAAATTAGGACTTAAACAAATAAGCGATGACGGCGCAATAGAGCAAATAGTGCTTAGCGTAATACAAAAAAACCCATCTGAAGTAGAAGCGTATCGTGCCGGAAAAGAGGCGCTTATCGGATTTTTTGTAGGGCAAGTAATGAAAGAGAGCAAAGGCAAAGCAAATCCTGCCGTTGTAAATAAACTTTTATCAGAAAAATTAAAATCATAAGGAATACAATGGAATTCGTATCAACAAATAACGCTCCTAGCGCAATCGGACCTTATTCGCAAGCTATTATTCACGCTGGGCTTGTTTATACATCCGGTCAAATCGCCCTAACTCCAAAAGGCGAAATGACGGAAAATGAGATAACAAAACAAACACATCAAGTGCTACAAAACCTATCCGCTGTTTTAAAAGAGGCGAATAGCTCATTGGAAAAAGTGATAAAAACGACAATTTTTTTAGCAAACATGGATGATTTTGCGACGGTTAATACTATTTACGCCGAGTATTTTTCCAACCACAAACCTGCTCGCTCAACAGTAGCGGTTAAAACACTTCCTAAAAACGCGCTTATAGAGATAGACTGCGTAGCGGCTACTAAATAATTCAACAAAAGAGGCTCAAACCTCTTTTTAAATAGCAACTTTGCTTCAATTTTAAGCATCACAGTTATAAACTACCTTTCAGTTGCTTTTCAAAAGGGGTTTTCTTTGTTAGTCATTCCAGAATTTTTAAAAAAACACTCAAAAGGGTTGTCTATTTTGTATGTTGAAGATGATGATAGCTTAAGAGCAAGTACAGCGGAGCTTTTAAAAAACTTCTTTAATTCGATAGACATAGCAGAAGACGGTACCGTAGGACTTGAAAAATACAAAAGCAAAAAATACGACCTTGTAATAACAGATATTAGAATGCCGAAAATGGATGGCATTAGAATGTCTAGCGAGATTAGAAAAATAAATAAATCCCAAACCGTTATAGTTATATCTGCTCACGATGAGTCTGATTACCTTATAACGCTTCTAAATATGGGTGTAGATAAATTTGTGCTAAAGCCTATTGATTTAACCATGTTTTTAGATGTTCTTGAATCTGCGTGCAAAAATTTAATTTATGAAAAAATGCTAACCGAATATCAACATAAAATAGAAAAAGCAACATTTCAGCTTAGAAGAAAAACCGAAGAATTAGAGAAAAAAAACGAAGAGCTTTTAAACAAAATAGAACAATTAAAAACAGAAGAAAACAAAACAATAGCTCTAATAGAAGCGGTAACGGAAGAGAGAAAAATAAGCAAAGAAGAGATAAATCTATTATCAAAAGTATACGAAAAAGTTAGTGCGATTGAGTTTGTAAACAGCTATCCAACCGATCTTATGCTCCAAAGCGATAAGCTTGAAGCAATAGAAGAAAAACTTGACATAGGTATCAATAGATTAACCGATAATTGCACCTTAAAAGATGCAAAAAACATAAGCGGACTTTTTAGACTTCAAGGAAATATCATAGACACAATACCTGAATTTTCAAACTTGGCATACGGCTTAACAAATCTTGCCGATACTATTGAAAACTTAAAAGATGATGATATGAAAAGATTGGTCATGCACAAAGAAGTTCTTTTTACAATTGCCGAGAGTATGTTTAAATGGAGAGAAGCCATATTTGTTAAAAAAGATACTCAAAGTATACATTATTTGGATAATGCCCTCATAAGCGACTGTATTCAAGTGGAGGCTCTTCTTTCCGGC
>JAUPLZ010000303.1 GCA_030836705.1 Campylobacterota bacterium | reverse complement strand
CTAGTGCTTTTATGTGAAGTTTTTGCTTGATGTCTGTAGTATCACTAACGGCAATTCTGTCTATGTCGTTTGTGTCGCTTAGATTGGTAATAACTCCGCTGTTTTGATTGCAGATAAAATCAAATCCGAAAGATTTTATAATTTTTTGCGTTCTTTCATCTGATTCGCCGTATGGATATGAGTAACTTTTCGGGGAAAAACCTATCCTGTTTTCAAAAATAGTTTTTGCTTTTATAGTATCGTTTAAAATCTCATCATTTGATAAATGCGTTAAGCGCGGATGTGAATATGAGTGCAAACCTATTTCGCCATATTTGGAAGTCTCTATGATTTCGCGCCATCGCATAAAATCGCCATATTTTTTTTCAGTGCCTTCAACATATACATATAGAGTAAATGGGTAACCAAATTCTTTAAAAATAGGCAAGCCGTTCTCGTAAAAAGATTTATAATTGTCATCTATTGTAAGTGCTATGGTTTTTTCTGGAATCGGAATATTTTTTTTAATCATGTCAACAATTTTAGAAAGTGGCACAACTTTATAGTTGTTTTCTTTTAAGTAGGTAAAATCCGTTTTAAGCTTTTCATTTGATATGTTTGTACTTTTATGTTTTTCGTCATTAAATCTATGGTATGCAAAAACAACGGCATCCGCACTAAAGAGTAGTGCGGTTTTGTAAAAAAGAAAAAATAATAACGCAAATAAGCGCATTATTTCACAGCTGGAGCCGGAGGTGGTGTAGGTATTGAGCTTTGCTCTATTTTTATATTAGCACTGTCGATTACCGAAGCTGTGCTTTTTGAAGAGTACAGATATCCCAGTGCAACAGTGTTTATTATAAACACGATAGACAATATTACGGTAAGTTTTGACAAAAATGCTTCAGGTCCTTTTGCGCCAAACACTGTTTCGTTACTACTACTATATGCACCCAGCCCGATGCTTGAGCTTTTTTGCAACATTACAACGATCGTAATAAGCACAGTTAAGACGAACTCAACAACAAGTAAAATAGAATCCATAAAAATTACGCCCCTTATTAATCACACTTAAGTTAAAATTCCCGAATTATACCAATTAATCAATTAAAGCCAGTATGAGCAATATAAAAAGAGAATTTTCAAAAAATGCAATTTACTATGATAGTTACAATCTAATACAAAAAGAGGTTGCAAGCCATCTTTTAAAAAAAATAAAAACTAAGCCTTTAAAAATCATTGATATCGGAGCCGGAAGCGGAGAGATATTCAAGCAGTTGGATTGGAAGGTATCTGAATTTATCGCATTGGATTTTTCTAAAGATATGTGCAGTAAGCATCCAATCGGAAGCAATGTTAAAGTGATTATTGCTGATTTTAATGAGTATTCTACATATAGCTTTTTTAAAAAATATAATGTAGATTATATAATTTCATCATCTGCATTGCAATGGGCAAAAAACCTTGATTGGGTTTTTGAGAATATTGCATTGATAAACAAACCTGTCGCATTAGCACTTTTTACATCCAATACATTTTTGAAATTACACCAAAAAATAAAAATAAACTCCCCTTTGTACTCAAAAGATGATATTGTAAAAAGTGCGGAAAATTTTTTTGATGCGAAAATAGAGATAAAAAATTTTAAGATAGAATTTTCATCCACAAGAAAAATGTTTGAATATATCAAAAAAAGTGGTGTTAGCGGCGGAGAGAAAAAAGCACATACTGCGATTTTAAGAAAGCTTATAAAAGATAATGAATTAAGAGAATTAGAAGCCGAAGTAGTTTTTATTTATAGCTAGAGAACTTCTAGCATTTTCTCCCTAAATTCATGTATTGTCATTTTGTGATTTAGAAAATGGGTTATTCCATTCTTTTTTGCTTCATAATATATATCATTTTTGATTTTTGAAGGCATGATTATGCAAAATTCTATATCATCAAACTTGTCTCTATATTTTTGCTTAAATTTGCTTATTATTTCTAGAGCAGATGTTTTTTCTATGTAATCATCAATCAGAATATACTCAAAATTAAATTGCTCATGTTGTTCGATTGCCTTTTGGTAATTTAAATAACCGACCACTCTTAGAGATTCATCAATTTTTTCAATTATAATTTTTTGAGCATTCATATCCTCTAGACTATTTCCAATGATTGCGATATTTATTGCATTTTTTTTGTTAAATTCATAGATATACTTTACTAATTTTTTATTGTTCTCGCTAATATTGTTTTTGTCCAATCCACTAATATAATAGTTAAGATATGTTTTGCTAGAGAAAAGACCTTCTATTTTTGACTCCGTAAAAAACTGTCTGACTGGTCTTGATTGTTTGGCTCTTCTCCAAATCTCTTTGTCAAATAAATATGCGGCAAGATTTAAAGAGTTTGTTATGTCGTTTTTTATCTGCTCTGTTTTATTTGTAAAAGCTGCTTTAAATTCTTCAAAATATCTTTTTTTAAAAGCTTCTATGCTTTCTTCAAGCTCTGTAATTTTATTTTTTAGCTCCGAGATTTCATGCACTCTATCAACATGTCTTCCGTTTAGTTCTCTTATGCTTTTATCAAGTTTTTCATATTCGCTTGAGTCTTTTCTTTCTCTCTTTATCTCTTCTTTTTGATTTTCAAGCTCTCTTGTAATTAAAGCCAAAGCGTTTCTAAGTACTTGAATTTTTTTTACAGACTCTTCGTAATCGTAGTGAATTTTTCTGTATTCAGGTTGCTGTAAAAGAAATATCGTTTCATAATTATCTTCAATTGCAAGTGATAACCTTCTGCTTAAATCATGTCTTAGCTTCATAGCTTTTTCGAGATTTGCCTTTGCAATCTTTAGATTGTTGTCGTCAAACTTAGAGTCAAAGTCATTAAAGTTATTATATGCCGTAAACAAAAAAATTTTCATAATAGAAAAATCCATTGTTTTTACTAGTTTTTTCTTTTGTGTTTTTTTTAGCTCGTCATTAAATCTTTTAAAATACACATCAATTGACTCTTCTATCCCTAGAGGGTTGGATGTTTTTTCTTTTTTTCTATCTTCTCTACTAGACGCAACTCTTATTATTTTATTTTCTATTTGATGTATCTTGGCAAGTAGTTCT
>JAUPLZ010000302.1 GCA_030836705.1 Campylobacterota bacterium | reverse complement strand
ACCCTGTAAAAAGAGGCTATGTGGATGAAGCTGTTCATTGGAGATACAGTAGTGCTAGGGATTATAGCGGCATGGTTGGGTTGGTGGAAATTGAGAAGTTGTGGTGATGGGGATTTTGGATGATGATAGTATGCATTCCACCTCGGGAGAGGTGGAACGAGGAATTTTTAACTCGTTCCCATCGTCTCGATGGGAACGAGAAATTCAAAAAAAGGAGTCTCACATGGGAAAAGGCGGATGCAGACCACCAAATGGTCCTAGTACAACAGGCAATCCATCTGGTGGCGGTAGAGGAAATTGTTCCCCCTAAAAAATAATTAAAGAAAAAATATACACCATTTTGCTAAAATGGTGTATATTTTAAATATTGGAGTTTATTATGTTAGCTTTAAAACAAGAACAACTTTTTGATGAGATAGATATTTTACCAATAGATTTGAAAACTAAGATTGTTGATAAGATATTAGCTAGTATCACACCTTTAAACAGTGAAATAGATAAATTATGGATTCAAGAAGCCAATAAAAGAAAACAAGAGATAGAATCAAATTCCGTTACATTAGTTAATGGAGATGAAGTTTTCAAAAAAATATCTCAAAGACTCCACTCATAGATGACCTATTCTTTCCACCCAGATGCTGAAATTGAATTAAATGCTTCAGTTGATTATTATCAAGAATGTAAAGATGGGCTTGGTGCAGAATTTGCATATGAAGCTCAAAAAACAATCCAAAGAATTTTAGAATATCCTACTGCTTGGCAAAAACTAGATGGAAAAATAAGAAGATGCTTAACAAACAGATTTCCATTTGGAATAATTTATTTTCAAAAAGATAATGAAATTATCATTTTAGCTGTCATGCAACTTCATAGAAAACCAAACTATTGGAAAGACAGAGACTAAACAAAAGATATAACAAGTACTAGGAGAGAAATAAGTAGCCTAGCGGCGACTTATTTCTCAAGACAGTCGTTATGTGTAAAGCGAGAACGTATCATGAAAGTGTTTGAACTTATCGGCAGCATGGTAAGAACAGATGAAAATCTTATTCAAAGTGTTGATGAATTTAACAAAGCAGTTAACCATATAGTTCAGCTTATTCAAGATGCATGTACTTTATACATGAATGGTAGCTATCCAACTTCTGCATTCTTGAGCATAAGTGCATGTGAAGAGATTGCAAAGGCACATATTGGTTCCTTTACTGATGGGAAACATCCAGAAAAAAATGAACGTAATATATTCCGAGACCATAGAACTAAGCATCAAATGGCTGCATTACCGACTGTTACAATGGGGCAACGTTTAAACGAAGCTCTTGGCTTCCAAGAGCTTCAGCGCATAATGAATCTAGCACACAATTCAGGTTTTGTCCAAACTAGAGAAAATGCACTGTATTTCCAAAGAGAAAACGGTAGCTTAGTGATACCAACTGAAAAAGTAGACAAGAAGTTGGCAAGGTCTTTAGTCTTATTTGCTATTGAAGCATTTGATGATGCGCTAGTTGGATTCACCAATCACACATATGAAATGGACGACATAACTGATGCCCTGTTTGAACAAATTAAAAACACATAACAAATCATTGGAGAGAAATAAATTACCCTGCGGCTAATTTATTTCTCAACTCAACCGTTATGCATCATGCAAAGGAATAAAATGAAAATCGAATTTCCAGATAGACACGCGATAAATCCAGAATCAGGTGGAATAAACACAAACGTTAGTCGTCACCCTAAAAGACCGTAGTACCAATGCATAACCACGATTTAAATAGAGTAGAATTTTTCTCCAAAGAAGATATGGCAGGTGGACATCAACTGTCAAAAGGAGAACATATACTACGAAAAGAGACTCTCTCAAATTACACCGACATCAACGATGTTCTGGAGCTATATAATATTAAAAAGTATATTGACAATGATTTGTATTTAAGAGATTGGTCACAAGAAGACATTGAAGACTTTAAGCAAAAAGTAACTGAATATGGGAAAGTTATAGGACAGTTTATGTCAAAAATTGATGACAACAATGTTGTGGATTTGTATGAAAAAACTTTACGTGGTTATGTTAGTTCATTTTGGGAAATAGTCAATAATCAAAATGTGTTTAAACGGATTTCAAAATCTAATTTTAGTAGTATTATTTCAAATGAGTCTCATTTAATACACGAGATCTTAAAACATAAAGCATTAGTTAATCACTATGATGCTGAAATTAAAAGCTTTTTATTAACCTATCCTCAATCAGCTGAAATATTGCTTTCAATATATGAGGTACAAGATGATTTTAGGAGAATTCAAAAGTTTATTCCTAAAAGCCTGACAATAGAAGATAAAGAAAATATTGTTTCTAGCTATTTGGATTCAAACGATGTGAATTTAAATTATATTGGATTGATTCAAAATGTTAGAAATAGAAACGATTTTAAAATATCTGATAAAACACGGTTAAAAGCAAAACGTCTACATAAAAGTGAAACTGAAAAATTTTTCACAGAAAATGGAGGCATGAAATATGGAGTTGCTATTAGTTTTCCTGAAAATGCTTCCAAAATCAAAGACGGTTTTGTTGATGAAAATCTTATTGCACATTACTCATACAGTCTAGATTTTATCAAGCAAAATAACAATCCGTATATACTATTTCAGAATTTCAAGTATTTATTTGAATACATAGATAAGCAAAACAGAATAAGCCTTGTAAGCAAAAAAAGTCAAATGGGTGTGTTTGAAAGAATTATGGGAGTTCACTCACAAAATGAATATCGAGGAAGAACAGCATTTTCTCTATCTGAAATGACATCGCAAGGTCAGATATTCGGTTATAACAAAATAATCTCTGAATTAAATATTTCATTAGAAGAAATACTACACTTCGTTTTTACAACTGCATTTCAGGAAAAATATGTTTTTGCAGACAATGCTCTATTTTCAATTCCAACAGCAACTTCTTATTTTGAAAAAGTAAGGTTGTTGGCTCCTGAATTTGAATCAGCATTAAAACAGTTTAAACTCTTCGTTGAAGAGGGTGTTATTGATTTTGAACTTTTACAAATGTCCTCTGCACCAACTGCGATAAAAGATATTCCAAGTCTAAACGACAAGAAATACATTTATCTTAATGAAAAAAATGAAGTAATGATCAGTTGCTCAAATTTATTTTTTTCAGACCAAACTCTTCTTGCCTATGTAGAACCTTATAGAGAAGAAAAATATCATACATTTTTTGATTTACTTGCGAATGAACAAGTAAAATTCAGTAATTATGAAGACCATCAAAAACCACAATTGACATATCTTATTGATAACGGTTATATTTCAATCGATAGCAATGATTTTATACAAATAATTAATCCAGCAAGAGTACTAATTCTAAAAGACCTGAATGACAACGAAGTTGGCTCGTATTATCATTATCCGACAGACATCCAACAAGAAGCTCAACAAATGGAAGTCGAAAATATTATTAATTTCGAAAGCACATTGTTTTCAAAGCCTGAACAAGCATATTTTAATTACTTCCTGAACAAAAGCGAGTTTACAAATGGATTGGATTTAAGAAATAGTTACCTGCATGGTACTCAAGCAAATCCAGACGAACTAGAGAAACATGAATATGCATATTTTACTTATTTAAAATTACTATTTTTAGAAATGCTGAAAATTGATGATGATTTAATGATTTCAAACGTGATAAAAAATAGAAAATAAAGGGCGAACGGCTAACACTGTATATACAAAATGGGCGGAATAGTAGTTAATCCAAGGGTTGTATCCCGCTTCAAAATTGTAACGGTTCCCCTCGTCCCCAAGCTCCGGCTTGCGGGATGCATATATGAGTGACATACCCCCCGTCATCTATGATTGCAAGGTAAGAGATGATACACTTCTTAGATGGGAAGAAGCAGATATAAGATATACGAAGCGGCACATCCGCATTGTGTGACATGTACAGTCCTGCATTAGCTGCCTCAGATATGGGAAGAAGGACACCATCCGCAACTGATTCAAAGCGATGCTATGATGATAAATAAGATACAATATATTCATGCTAACTTGGTGAAGCGGGGGTATGTAGATGATGCCACCGACTGGAGATATAGTTCGGCAAGGAATTATGAGGGTATAGATGGCTTACTGGAGATTGGGAGGTTTTGGTGATACAATGCATGGGTATGCATCCCGCAAGCTGGAGCTTGGGGACGAGGGAAAAATAATAATATACAAAAGAGAGAAAAATGTCAGACAAACAATATATTTCAACATCAGCATTGTCTAAAAAACTATCTATTCCAAAACATCAATTAGATGAAATGTTATTAGCTGCAAATTTTATAGAAAGAGAAGACAAAGGCTTTGTCCTAACTAATGTAGGCATTCAAAACGGTGGTTGCATGAAAAAGCACCCAAAATTTGGGGATTATATCGCATGGAATGAAGATATAAAGATTCCAAATAAACTAATCACTCAAGGCAAAGAGTTTTTTTCATCCACTAAAATTGCATCAAAATATAATTTATCTGCAAGAAAAATCAATCTGATCTTATCAGAAATTGGATTTATTGAAAGGTACCTCAAAGGATGGACAATAACTGTCCTTGGCAGTAAAAATGGAGGAATTCAAAAAGAAAATTCAAAAAATGGAATCCCTTATGTTGAATGGGATGAATCTATATTTAGAAGTTCTGCATTTTTATCTGCACTAAAAGAAGTTAGTGGTGAAGCTGGTGAAAGCACACAACAAGAAATAGAAAATACAAAAGACTCAAGTTTTAGAGAAAAATTTGTTGCCAAACATAGAGCTACGGATGGTCACATGGTTAGAAGTAAAGCGGAAATGCTTATTGATAATTGGCTTTATATGGCAGAAATAGTCCATGCATATGAAAGAAAACTTCCAATTGAAGAAGAAGTTTACTGTGATTTTTATATTCCTACTGGAAAAGTTTACATTGAATTTTGGGGTTTAGAAAACGACCCTCAATATGTAAAAAGAAAAGAAATTAAAAAAGAGATATACAAAAAATATGATTTCAAGTTAATTGAGCTTACTGATGACGATGTATTTAATCTTGACGATGTTCTTCCAAAGATGTTATTAAAGTTTGGAGTACAAACCTACTAAAAAGTACAACAAAACCTTGGAGAGAAATAAATTACCCTGCGGCTAATTTATTTCTCAACTCAAACGTTAGATACTAAAAGGACTTACAAGAAAATGCTAGATTTTTCAGCCATATTTGCTTCTGCACTAGCCAACTTGATTCAAGTTTGGTACTTGATCCCACCTATATTAATCATATTGTTTTTCAAATCACCATTTGGAAAAGGCTTACTTGGCGAAATACTTGTCAATTTTGCCGCCAATGTACGGCTTGATAAGCAAAAATATCATTTGATAAAAAACGTCACCCTGCCAACAGAAGATGGCACGACTCAAATAGATCATATTGTCGTATCTGAGTTCGGTATTTTTGTTATTGAGACAAAAAATATGAGGGGTTGGATATTCGGCGATGAAAAACAAAAAACTTGGACTCAAAAAATCTATAAACACACCAGTACGTTTCAAAATCCTCTGCATCAAAACTACAAGCATGCAAAAACTATTGAATCCGCACTGGGGATAGATCATAGCAAGATATTTTCGGTTATCGTTTTTATTGGTGACAGTACATTCAAAACAGAGATGCCGGAGAATGTGACCTATGCAGGTGGGTTCATTGGCTATATAAAATCTAAAACAGACAAAATCATACCCCAGGATGAAGTCAATAAAATTGTATCAGCAATAGAATCCGGCAGGCTGTCTCGGACAATAAAAACGCATAAAGAACATGTCAAGCATGTTCAAAATATCGTTAAAGAAAAAGAAAACACAAACTTATGCCCAAAATGTGGGAGCGAATTGGTTTTACGCGTTACAAAACAAGGTGCGAATAAAGGAAATGAGTTTTATGGCTGTAGCAATTTTCCAAAGTGTAGATACACTAAACAAGTCATTTAACAAAACATGCCACACCAATATGAAACCCGCACACGGATTTCATATTGGTGAGTTTAACCATCAAACAATCTTCAAAATCTCTCTTAAATCTTTCACATCCACACAATGCGTCGCCTCTTTTTTAAGAATAGGTTTGGCACAGAACGCCACGCGGGTATCGGCATGGGCAAACATGCTCAGGTCATTTGCACCGTCGCCGACTACCAATGTATGGCTTCGATCAATGCAAAGCAAATGCTGTAGACGAACTATCATGTCCCCCTTAGAGAAACCAAACATCATATCTCCGCCTACCTTTCCTGTTAAAATACCTTCATCATCATGCAGTACATTGGAAAAATCGGCATCAAGCCCCAGTCTTTTAGCTGCGGGAGATGTAGCATTCCTGAATCCTCCCGAAAAGCAAACTACTTTGTATCCTCTTGCTTTGAGGCCCGATACAACTTCTTGTGCACCCGGCATCATGGGCAGAGCACTGCATATCTCATCTACTCTGCTCTTATGTAGTCCCTCCAGCAGCGCTACTCTTGCCATAAGCGATTTAAAAAAATCCAACTCTCCAGCCATTGCACGCTCTGTTATCGATGCAACCTGATTTTTTAAACCCAGTTCGGCAGCTAAAAAATCGATAGTCTCTCCATCCATCAACGTCGAATCAAAATCAAATACTGCCAGTTTTGACATCTTATACCCTCTTTCGAATATTGCCCGTCATCCTCGGGCTTGACCCGGGGATCCAAACTCTGGATTTCCATTCGGGT
>JAUPLZ010000301.1 GCA_030836705.1 Campylobacterota bacterium | reverse complement strand
AAGCAGAGAATTTATAGCCGACGAAGGCGCGGCCAGACTTACTGGTCATCCGGAATGGCTTCAAAGCGCACTTTCAAAACTAGAAAATTACAACAAAAGAGGGATGATGCACGAGGCTACGCAGCAAACAGCGCATATGTTTATCATTAACCCTTTTACGGGAAAAGATGTAAGCTTTGCCAATCTTTTTAGAACGCACCCTACCACTCAAGATAGAATAGAAAGGCTAGAAGCGCTAAAAAGAGGGAAGTGAAAACTTATAAAATCTCTTAATTTCCTTTGCTTTTCTTTGATGCAAAAGCAAAGGATTATCACTAATGAAAATGCACAATCCACGGCACCCCAGAGAATCAATCTTGATGAAGTTGAGAGATTACAACTGCCTGCTTAATATACTCTCTTTTGCAAGTTTAATTTAGCAAAAAATCAAACAATCCATCTTCTTTGTATTGCTTTGTGTTTTAGTAAATAACATAAACACCTATTGACATTAATATAATGTTTATGTAATATACTAAATATTATATTTATTTAAAAAGGTTACAAGGTGAAACTAAACGCTGGCGGGCTTAGCTCAGTTGTCATTGGTAGAGAAAAAGAGCTTATACAGCTTGATGCTTATGTCTCTTTAGGGCAGCATATCGCCGTCATTGCGCCTAGAAGATATGGAAAAACTACGCTAGTAAACGCATTTTTAGACAAGCAAGAAGACAGATATCTTACTTGTAAAATAGATGTATTTGCGGCTTCTACGATTAGAGAGTTTTGCGAAATATACATAGATGCTATCTACAAGCTAGATGGGGTCAAAAACTTTGTAAAACATGCCAAAGATAATGTTATGGAGATAATGGGGAGATTTTCTTTAGAGTATGGCGATGTGAAGGTTGGATATGATTTGCTCAAAGAAGAAGATGAAAACGAGCTTGCGAGAAAAACATTTTATTTGGCACAAAGCATATCCGTCTCTAAAGGGAAAAAGTTAATTGCTTTTTTTGATGAGTTTGGAGATTTGTCAAAATTCGGACAAGGTTTTATCAAAAAACTGCGAAGCTATTTTCAAGCTCATTCTAATGTGGTTTATATCTTTGCCGGGAGCCAACAAAGTGTTATGGATGATATTTTTTTGAACTCGGATAATGCATTTTTTAACTTTGCAACACTTATGAGGATAGGAAGATTGCCAAATGAATCGATTGAAACTTTTGCAAGCGAGCTTATTCTTGGCGAAAATATCAGATTTGACGATGAAGCAGTTAAATCATTGATGCAGGGTGTTGGCGGTCATCCTTTTTATACTATCAAAGTTTTGCAAGAGGGGTACATCTGCTTTTTGATGGAAAATAGCGGCAAATACACAGTTTGCGCAAACAATATTCATCAGGCTATTAAAAAGATTTTATTTGACAATGCTGTCTATTTTGAAACTTTGTGGCAAAAACTTAACTCCAAAAAACATAAAGGCTCAATAGTAAAAGAGTTGGCAATTGATGGGTTTAAAAGTGGAGATAAAGTGAGCTTGTCTTATAAAAGCCAAATGATAAAAGAGCTTAAAGACGATGGCGTCATCGATGAAAACAAGAAGTTTGTCGATCCTATGTTTTTAAAATGGTTACAAAGCAGCAATGATGCACTCGACAACAATATTAGCTCTTTATCCCCAAACTAAGCTCTTTTAGTCTCTTATAGCTTCCGTTATCAAACTCTTTCTTGCCTGCTGTTTGCTAGCGTAGCTTTGCAGCTTTTTTTCCACCAGAGCGTTTATGCTATCCTCTTCAAAATTTCCGTCTTCTAATAGTTTTCCCGCATTTTTGCCGGTAAGAAGCTCCATTCCTTCATCTATTGTCTCGATTGCATATATAAAAAATCTATTATTCTCCACCGCATTTACAACCTCTTCTTTTAGCATAAGGTTTTTGATATTGGCTTTTGGGATGATAACCCCTTGTTTGCCGTTTAGCCCTTTGATTTTGCAAATATCAAAAAAACCTTCTATCTTTTCATTTACGCCGCCTATGGCTTGAATCCGCCCATGCTGGTTTACACTACCCGTTACGGCGAAAGATTGATTTATGGGAATATCAGCCAAAGAGGACAAGATAGCATAAAGTTCTGCCGATGAGGCGCTATCTCCGTCAACACTTCCGTATGACTGCTCAAAAACCAAAGAAGCGTTAAGCGAAAACGGCTCATTCCTTGCGTATCTTGCGCCCAAAAAAGATGACAAAATCATAACCCCTTTTGAGTGCAAAGGACCTCCTAATTCCACCTCTCTTTCTATGTCTATGATTTTCCCCGAGCCTATTCTTGTTTTTGCCGTAATCTTAGTCGGTTTGGCGAACATAAAATCACCAAGACTCATAACAGACAGCCCGTTGATTTGACCTACGGCATATCCGTCAACATCTATCATAATGGTGCCGTCTTCTATCATTTCTTGAATTTTTTCGTTTATTCTGTTGTTTCTATATTTTTTGTTTTCTATCGCCTCTCGTATTTCATCTTTGCCGATTACCTCTTTTTTATTTTTTCTTGTAAGAAAATCAGCCTCTTCCAAAATCTCCGTAACTTTTCCGATATTTGCAGAGAGTTTATTTGAATCCTCGGTCAATCTTGAGCTGTATTCTATTACTTTTGCTACCGCGCTCGGACAAAGCGGCAATATTTCGTGTTTTTGTGCTACTGTCGCTATTACTCTTGCATAAAGCATTAAATTTTCTTCATCTTTTTGCATATCATCTTCAAAATCGGCTACTGCTTTAAAAAGCTCTTTAAACTCCGGATCATATCGGTACAAAAGATAATAAAGCATTCTTTCACCGATTAAAACCACTTTGAAATCAATTTTTATAGGTTCTGGCTCTAGCGAGGTTGTTCTGGTTACACTAAGGAGTTGCTCTAGCGATTCTATTCTTATCTCTTTTGAGCGCAAAACCCTTTTAAGCCCTTCCCATCCGTAAGGCTGCATTAGAAGTTTTCTAGCGTCTAGTATCAGATAGCCGCCGTTTGCTTTATGAAATGTGCCTGCTTTAATAAGGCTAAAATCAGTAAGCAAAGTTCCAAACTGGGCTATGTGCTCTATGTGCCCTATTAGGTTTTGATATGTCGGATTATCTTCATAGATTACCGGCGCGCCTTTTTCCGTGCGGCTTATAAAAAGATTTACTCTATATTTTCTAAATAGCGGATTTTCTCTGGCTGATTTTACTCTAGGCGGAGCAAAAAATCCCGATGGCGCTTCTTGATGCAAAAAATCATCAACATTTTGCACGACATCTTCTTCTATATCCAAAAGAAATTTTTGTATTTTTTCATTTTTAGAATATTTTAGCCTTAACTCCTCTACTAGCTGTTTTGTTACTTCTTGCGCGACAAATTTTTTTAGATTTTTTATCTCTTTTTGGTTTGCTTTTCTTAGTTTTGAAATCTCTCTTAGTGTCTCTTGCAATCTTTTTTGCAAAAAAGATATGGATTTTTGGATTTTTATTTTTTTGTCTTCATCAATGCTGTTATACTCTTCGCTTGTAAGTATTTCATTTTTATCATTTACCGGCGCAAATCCATAGCCCTCTGCCGATTTTAAAAAAGAGATGTCCATATTTTTGGCTTCTTGAGCCAATATATTAAAAAGCTCATTCTCTTTTAATCTATATGTTTCATTTGTCGCTTCTTTTTGATTTTTGTAATCATCGCTATCAAAAACTAGTAATATATTACTTTCAAGATCATCAATAAGTTCGTCTATATCATTTTTAAATTCACTGCCTTTTGTAGGCGGCAAGGTTATTATGGTCGGCTTTCGGCTGTCTAAAAAATTATTAACATAACAAACATCATCAGGAGTCGGTTCTTCTTTTGCTTTTTGTTTTATGTGATTCATAACCGCTGTTTGCTTTCCGCTTCCGGTTGGTCCCATGGCAAAAATATTATAACCGTCTTTGCGGATTTGAGTGGCGAATTCTATTGTCTGGCTCGCTCTTCTTTGACCGATTATCTCATCAAGAGACTCAAGGTCTTTTGTTGTGTTAAATTTAAAAATAGAGCTATCGCAATAGTTGTATAATTTTTCTTTTTTTAAAGACTCAATCATATTATGCCTTTTGAGTTTTTTTATTCAAACATTAAATCCAAAATACTATTTTTTTATACTGAAAAATCCAAAGTGCGGCTAGGTTTAATCTGATATAATAAGAAAAATTTCCAAGGAAGTATAAGTTATGGTTGTTACTCGTTTTGCTCCAAGTCCGACTGGGTATTTGCATATCGGCGGTCTTAGAACGGCGCTTTTTAGTTATTTGTGGGCTAGAAAAAACAATGGAAAGTTTTTTCTAAGAATAGAAGATACGGATCTAGCAAGGAATTCAAAAGAGGCGGCAGATGCTATTTTGGAGGCTTTTAAATGGGTCGGTCTTAGCCATGACGGTGAAATCATCTATCAATCACAAAGATTTGATCTTTACAAAAAATATGTAGCAAAACTTCTTGATGAAGAGAAGGCTTATTATTGCTATATGTCAAAAGAAGAACTTGATGCACTTAGAGAAAATCAAATAGCAAACAAGCAAAAACCAATGTACGACAACAGATGGAGAGATTCCAAAGAGACTCCGCCAGCAGGTGTATCTCCGGTAGTAAGAATCAAAACCCCGCTTGAAGGAAAAGTGCTTATTCCTGACGGTGTCAAGGGAAATGTCGAGTTTTCTTGGAGTGAAATTGATGACTTTATCATAGCAAGAGGAGACGGTACGCCGACTTATAATTTTGTCGTAGCAATTGATGATGCGCTTATGGGAGTGAATTATGTGATAAGAGGCGACGACCATTTGTCAAACACTCCAAAGCAAATAGCGGTTTATAATGCGCTTGGATTTAGCGTACCAAACTTTTTCCATGTTCCGATGATTCACAACGAAGAGGGCAAAAAACTATCAAAACGAGACGGAGCAATGGATGTTATGGAGTATCAAAGAAACGGTTATATCCCGCAAGCTCTTTTAAATTTCCTTGTGCGCCTTGGATGGAGCAATAAAGATCAAGAGATTTTTTCATTTGGTGAAATGTTGGAGCTTTTTGACCCAAACAATATAAACAAATCCGCCTCGGCATATAATGCAAAAAAACTTGACTGGCTTAATTCGCACTATATCAAAAACACAAAAAACGACGAGCTTGCTAAGCTTTTAAATGATTTTAGCGTTGAAATTCACGGACATGATAAAAAAGAGATGCTTTTGGATAATGCAAAAGAGAGAGTAAACACGCTAAAAGAGTTAGCCGATGCTATTAATTTTATCATTGTTCCTCCGCTAAGCTACAACGAAAAAGATGTTTCAACAGTTAATGAAGAGACTTTGAGCATTTTAAACGATTTTGTTTCATTTATTGAAGATAAGCAAGAGCTTCATCTGCCTAGCGATTTTCAAGAGGCTGTTAATGATTTCTTAAGAGAAAAAAATATTAAAATGCCATTACTTGGAAAACCTATAAGAATTGCTCTCTTTGGAAGCGGAACTGGACCAAATGTTGCTGATGTTTTAGCGATACTTGGGGCAAAAGAGACGAAAAATAGGGTTGAAAATTTTATAAACTATATAAAAAATAAAAAAGAACAAACGATTTAGAAGTATATAAAAAAGTGGAAAAAAAGTGGAACGAAGAGAATTCTTAAAGCTTACAAAATTGGGTTTACTGATGGGTGCCGCCATGCCGCTTGCGGGCGCTGGGTTTATGAGCCAAAATGGGCATGTAAAAGATTTTCTTTTAATCAAGAGAGATACTTTTGATCTGTTGGATTCCGTACCAAATTTAAACCAAGATAGAAAGCAAGATATTATTTTAATCGGCAAAGAGTACGAGAATTTAAAAAAACTCTTTAATAGACTTGTGCAAATACAAAACATTGCTGGTTATGGTCATTTCAATGTAATTAGTTTTGATGAAGCGCTAAAACTTGCAAGAAATAACTCCAAAATAGGCTCTTTTACTAAAGAAGATTTAGAACTTAGCGAAAAACTTTTTAATGAAAAAGGCGATACTTTTGGGTTTTATGGAGAAAAAGTCGTAAGCGAACTTACCGCGGATGTTACAAAAAACGAAACCAAGAAAATCCCCTATACAGGACATTTTCTCTACAAGGGAAAAGCGGAAGAGATGTATAAAAAAATACAAAAAGATATGGGCGAAGGCGTCATACTCACATCCGGCGTAAGAGGCGTGGTAAAACAAATGTATCTCTTTATAAACAAAACCATAAAACTAGAGGGTAATTTATCCGTTGCTTCAAGGTCTCTAGCACCTCCGGGGTACTCTTTCCACAGCGTCGGGGATTTTGATGTAGGAAAAGTTGGATTTGGAGCTAAGAATTTTTCATCAGAGTTTGCAAACACAGATGAATTCAAAAGACTTATGGATCTTGGATATATAAAAATAAGATACCCAGAAGGCAATCCATACGGCGTAAGATTTGAGCCGTGGCATATAAAAGTTGTATAAGTGTTTTTAGTAAAAATTTTTGCTTTTTTGGCACTGCCTATTTTTCTTTTTGCATCAAATTTGGATTTTACGCTTCATAAAAAAGGCGAGGATAAAAACGAAAGTATATTGCTTGTAATTGGCGGAATTCAAGGCGATGAACCGGGCGGATTTAATGCAGCGTCGCTTTTGGTTACTCACTACAAGATTACAAAAGGCAGCGTTTGGGTTGTCCCGAATTTGAATTTTAACAGTATAGTCGAACGCTCAAGAGGTCTTTTTGGAGATCTTAATAGAAAATTCGCCCATATCGAAAAAGATGATCCCGAATACTCAACCATAGAGAGAATAAAATCTGCTATTCTTGACGAGAGAGTCGATATGGTTTTAAATCTGCATGACGGAAGCGGCTTTTATAGAGATAGCTATATAGATGAGATGCGAAACCCAAATAGATGGGGTCAAAGCTGTATCGTAGACCAAGAGCAAATAGAGCATGAAAAATACGGAGAGCTTAGCAAAATAGCCGAAGATGTAAAAGAGCATGTAAATAAAAATCTTTTAGACTCAGAGCATATATTTGGCGTTAGAAATACTCGCACCAGCGAAGGCGATGAAGAGATGGCGAAATCCCTTACATATTTTGCCATCCAAAACAACAAGCCAGCCTTTGGCATAGAAGGCAGCAAGAGTTTTGATACGCCTTTTAGAACTTATTATCACCTTCTTGCGCTTGAAAGATATATGCAAATAATGGGCATTGAGTACGAAAGAGGTTTTGAAATGTCGCCGGTTGCGATAAAAAACGCCATTGAAGACAGTGCACAAAAAGTCGTGCTTTATGACAACAAATTTTTACTGCCGATAAAAGATGTGAGAAATTATCTAAAGTTTATTCCCGTAAAAAAAGATTCCGACATAGAATATACAGCCGACCATCCGCTTCTTGCGATAGTAAAAAAAGACAAAGACTATAGGATTTATTACGGTAACAAAGGGGTGGCATCTCTTTCGCCTGAATATTTAGAGTATGACGACAGCCTAAATACTATTGATGTTAATATCGACGGCAGTGAAAAAGTTGTTTCTTTTGGAAGTATGATAGATGTAAAGAGTAATTTTCTCGTAAAAAGCAAAAAAGGCTACCGAGTAAATATCATAGGTTTTTTAAACCCAAAAAAAACATCAGAAGCGGATATTATCGTAAAAAAATCGAATATAATGAACTCATTCTCTGTTGATAAAAAAGAGAGAATTTACAGGGTCGAGATATATAAAGATGATAAGTTTTCAGGAATGTTTCTCGTAAATTTTGACGAAAAAGCTACAACTAACTCGCCTCAAGTAGCCTCCATAAAAGAGTAAAACCCGCTTTTTGCAGGTTTTATTTATTCATAAGTCCGCCAAGCGGTGAGCTAGCCGACGCATAAGCTTTCATAGGAATTCTGCCTGCTAAAAAGCTCATTCTTCCTGCCAAAACAGCTTGCTTCATGGCTTGCGCCATTAAAATAGGATCTTTTGCACATGCGATTGCGGTATTCGTCAAAACACCGTCAGCGCCAAGCTCCATGGCGATAGAAGCATCACTGGCGCATCCGACACCGGCATCTACAATCACAGGCACTTTAACAGCCTCTTTTACAAACTGTACATTGTATCTATTTTGTATTCCAAGACCGCTTCCGATTGGTGAAGCAAGCGGCATCACGGCAGATGCGCCCGCATCTTCTAATCTCTTTGCCATAATTGGGTCATCATTTGTATAAACCATTACCGTAAAGCCGTCACGAGATAAAACCTCGCAAGCTTTTACCGTCTCTATTACATCCGGATAGAGGGTTTTTTGCAAATCTCCGATAATTTCTAGCTTGATTAAATCAATGCCGGTCGCCTCTTTTACCAGCCTAAAAGTAGTTATCGCCTCTTCCGCAGTCGTACAGCCAGCCGAGTTTGGAAGCATTTTGATATTTGTGTTTTTAAAATAATCTAGCAAGTT
>JAUPLZ010000300.1 GCA_030836705.1 Campylobacterota bacterium | reverse complement strand
TTGTCAACGGCGGAGTTAAATTCAGCAGCTTTTCGTAAAAAAAATTACGAATTGTAACCTTAAGCGACGAGGGTTTAGTTTACTCCTTTTACTAATTTTTTGGCTTTAAACTTATACAAGTCTGAATCTACCATACCTTCCTCTTTTTTTTCTTTTAAACGATATGAATCTCCAAGTATATTAATCACATGAGAATGATGTAAAAGTCTGTCTAGAATAGCAGTAGTTACAACTTTATCATTCGCAAATATTCCACTCCACTGGCTAAATACTAAATTTGAAGTGACGATAGTCGCACCTCTCTCATATCTCCTTGAGATAACTTGAAAAAAGTGATGTGCATCCTCTTTGGTCATCGGAAAGTAGCCTATTTCATCTATCACAAGGAGTGTTGGAGCTATTATTGCCTGTTTTATAAAAGAGTCATAGCGTTTCTCTTTTTTGGCATTACTCATCTGTAGTATTAGGTCAGATATAGTGATAAATCTAGCTTTCATTCTTTTCTGTACAGCCTGATAAGCAAGCGCAATAGCTAAATGTGTTTTACCAACACCGGACTGACCAAGTAATATAATATTTTCTTTGCGTTTTATGAACTCAAGAGTAGAAAGTTCTTCTATTTGTCTGCGATTAACACCTACTGTAAAATTGAAATCAAACTGCTCAAGCGTTTTAATCGTCGGAAATCCTGCCATCTTTGTAAGTGTTGCACGAGAACGAGTAGCTCTGTTGTCAGCCTCAAGTTTGAGTACTTCATAAAGATACTCACTGTATTTCCAACCCTCTTTGGCTGCACGGTTACCAAGCTCATGATGAGACTCGTTAAACATTGGTAACTGCAACTCTTTACATAGATATTCTATTTTTTCACTTAGCTCCATAACGCACCTCCAACTGCATAAGCAGGGATAAACATATAAGCCATAATAGGAATAAATTCATCATAGCTTTGTAAATCGCGATTTGGTATATGGATATTTATTCTATGGAATGTTTGCTTTTCTTGTGTTACACTTTTAGCCGTAGCTTTTATTGGGTGGATACCGTGATAAGGCTTAGGTAGAGGGTGCAACTGCAATTGCTCTTCTGCCAACATGTCAAATGGCTTGTATAGTGTTGTTTGATGTATTCTTGAGTTAGCTGTAAAGTCTAGCCAGTCCATTACTTCTGCGTTTGCATTTTCCAAAGTCATCTTATAACCCATCATAGAGAGTCTGGTTTTAAACATGTTGTGAAAACTGTATCTCAAGTAGTGATTAAATCTTTCTACTTTTCCTTTAGTTTGAGCGCGATATGGCTTACAAACTTTGAGTTGTATCCCGCAGTGTTTTTCTGCAAAGTCACGAAACTGTTCGTTGAATTTATGTTTACCATAACCGTACGCGTTGCGTTTGATGATGACGGTCTTCATGTTGTCATAAAGAGCTTCATGTGGAACACCGCCAAAGTAGCTAAAGGCATTCATGTGACATTTAATAAGTGTTTCTACTTTCTCATCACTCACATATTCAACATACGATGCACGAGAATAGCCCATGGTAGCTACAAATGCTGACAAACCTTCTTTAGGAAATTCTACCCAGTCAACTTGCATCTGCTGACCTTTTTTAGTCTCAAATCTAACTAAAGGTTCTTCATCTTTTACTTTTTGGCGGAGTTCATGTCTTTGGATGATATTTTTCATCCATCGCAGGGAACCTCTGTATCCTAACTTTTGAATCTCTTGATAAATTGAAGTTGATGGAATTAAAACACCTAGCTTATGTGCTTCTTCTAGCATTCTTGCTATACCTGGTAAATATGGATCTACTGTAGTATCTACAGGTTCTCTTTTTATTACTGGAACATAACCTTCAGGCAATTTCGCATATTTAGCAACTGTATCTCTACTAATACCAAGTTTACGAGCAACGGCACTCTTACTCAGCCCATCTTTGAGCATTTTATGAATCATTTTTACTTCACCTTTTTTAAGCATTCATCTCCTTTCAAATTTTTGAAAAAAGACTTTAACAAAATTAATTTGTTTCTTTAAGCTTTTGGTTGTAAAAACTACTTTTTAGCAGTTTTCTATACTGCCTATTTTAACTCCGCCGTTGACAGTCTTTTGTCGTGCTCTACTTCTTTGTAGAGTTTTTTAATCTCCTCAACTGTTAAAAATCTCTCTCTATCATTATCAATGGTATCTTTTTTGATAAATTTTGATATATCATTTTTAAGTAGCTCTTCATTAATTCCAAATCTTATAATAGTGCCGAGAAGTGCCAAAATATTATTAACAGTCTTTGGAGCAAGTGGAGTTTCTAATTTTACTTTTTTAAAGAGTTGAATATCTTTTTTAGTAATAGTATTTAAATCTGTATTTTCAAAATATGAGAGTAGATGCTTTTTGTAGGATGAAATATCTTTATTTTTACTTTCTCTATCTGCTCTTGTATTGAAGTACTCATCTGCAATATCTTTTAAAAAAACTTTGTCTTTTTGACGATGCTTTAAATGCACCTCTTCACCAAGTCTAAGTTTTGTTAAAATCTCGTTTCTTTTTAAATTACAATACTGTTCTCTTATACCCTCGCTAAATTTACCTATCTTTATTTCAACATCTTTATTGTTTGTATCTTTATACCTGATATAATATGTTTTATCTAATTTATCGTTTGTAGTAGTTTCGCGGTAGTAAACGCCTGTAAATTTGGTTTTTTTTCTTGCCATTTTTTCCCGCCTATTTCCCACTAAGATTATTTTTTATAGTAATTTTAACGGAATATAGGAAAAATAGCAATTTGCCGTAAAGCTCTATTTTATGGTAGTTTAGGGATTGTTTTTGTTCTTTAAGGATTATAGAAAATGTTGCGAAACACGGCTCATAACCCGAAGGTCATAGGTTCAAATCCTATTTCCGCAACCAATATTAAATTAACTTCATATTTCACTCGAGATCGTA
>JAUPLZ010000035.1 GCA_030836705.1 Campylobacterota bacterium | reverse complement strand
CGATCATGCCAATCCCCTCTGAAAGCTTATTAACAAAAAATTCTTTTGGATTTTTGTAGGCTTTTATACGCTGCGTGATACTCTCTTTTTCATTTATCTCATTATTATTGTACAAATCCACAAGCGCCAGCGGATGAGCCTTTATATAGTTGTTAACTATGAACTCCATCCTAGCAAGCCCAACTCCGTGATTTGGAAGTTGCGCAATATGAAAAGCTTGCAAAGGGTTTCCGATATTTAAATAAAGTTTGGTTTTTGTCTCTTTTAGATTTTCTATGTCTATTTTTTCTATATCGTATTCCAGTGCACCGTCATAGACTCTACCCTCTTCTCCCTCGGCACAGCTTACGGTAACTTCCATGCCGTTTTTTAATTTTTTGGTTGCATTTTTTGTCCCCACTATTGCAGCAATCCCCATCTCTCTTGCTACGATGGCGGCATGGCAAGTTCTGCCGCCGCTATTTGTTATTATGGCGCTTGCTTTTTTCATAACAGGCTCCCAATCAGGATCTGTATTATCGCTTACTAAAATCTCACCCTCTTTAAAATCATGAAACTCCTCCGAAGAATTTATAATATGCACTTTTCCGCTAGCTATCCTCTCGCCGACCGCCGTACCCAAAAGCAAAATATTTTTCTCTTTTGAGAGCAATCTATAATTTGTCAAAAAATGGGTTTTTTCTTTTTTTAGCTTTTGGCTTTGCACTGTTTCCGGACGGGCTTGAACTATATAAATCTCGCCATCTTGCGCATCTTTTGCCCACTCCATATCCATTGGTCTATATTCCCCAGCCAAATTCGAGTAATGCTCCTCAATAACGACCGCATACTTTGCAAGCTTCACAATCTCATCGTCATTTATAGAAAAGCTATCTCTCTCATTTTGCGGCGTTTGAATATTTTTTGTAAAAACACCGGATTCATCGGAATATATCATTTTGATTGATTTGCTTCCTAGTTGTCGTTTTAAAATAGGCTTTAGACCTTGTTTTAGAGTTGGTTTAAACACAATAAACTCATCCGGATTTACTTTGCCTCCTACTATATTTTCGCCCAACCCCAAAGTAGAGGTCACAAGAACAAGTTCAGGCGAGCCTGAATCTGTGTCAATGCTAAACATTATCCCGCTTGAAGCCTTATCGCTTCGTACCATTTTTTGGATACCCACCGAAAGCGCTACTTGAAAATGATCAAACCCCCTGCTTGCTCTATAGCTAACCGCCCTATCGGTAAAAAGCGAGGCAAAGCATTTTTTTGCACTCCTTATAAGCTCATCCTTGCCGCTAATATTCAAAAATGTCTCTTGCTGTCCAGCAAAACTAGCCTCCGGCAAATCCTCAGCAGTTGCAGAACTTCTAACTGCTACAGAGATATTTTCTTTGCCATAAAATTCGCAAAGCTCTTTATACGCTTTTTCTATCTCCTCTTCCAACTCTTGCGGCATTTTTGCACCCAAAATAAGTTCTCGAACCGCTTTTGCTCTTTTTTTTAACTCATCAACATCTTTTATATCAAGCCCATTTAAAATATTTTTTATTTCTTCTTCAAGATTATTGCTTTTTAATAGAACCCTATAAGCATCGCTAGTTGTAGCAAAACCGTTTGGAACCCTTACTCCTTTTTGACTAAGGTTTTGATACATCTCTCCAAGGCTTGCATTTTTTCCGCCTACAATAGGTACATCCTTGTTGGAAAGCTCTTTAAAAAATCTAATATATTTCACTTTTTACTCCAATTTAATCGTTTGTTTTTGTAAAATACCTAGTATAATAAAAAAAAGATAACGACAAAGGTGCAAAATGAGCGGCTGGGGATGTCCACATTTTATAAATGAAAAGTGCGTTCTTTTAAATAGCGAATGCAACCCTGGACAAAAAGGATGTGTGCTTTTTGGAATGGTTACATTTTCCAATCCTGAAAATCCATCAAACGAAGCGGTAAAAAGACGAGAAGAAAAAGCTCAAAAAAAAGATAACTCACAAAAAAATTCAAAAAAATAGCTGCTATTAAAGAGGAAATTTATTTTTTTTGCTAATATTTGGCTTTTTACTTAAAAAGATAGCGAAAGGTCTGTCATGTCTTATATAAACACTGTGGAGGTTACCAACGGCGTTTATTGGGTAGAAATACCGGATGAAAAGCTGTTTATTCTCTGCGGAGCTCCTGCTGATAGCGTAAAACACCTCATGAAAAGAGGTCTTGTTGTGCCAAAAGAAAAAAACGGCATAAAATTTGAAAGCGGTCCAAATGCAATTCTTTTGTCAGATGTGATGCTCCAAAACGGGAACTTAGGAAACATGGGCGAGTTTCCGGTCCTTCAGATGCTTTATAGACAAGGAATGCTCTTGCCAAATCATCCAAACAATAGCGGGGAAAAACCTCTTTTAATAGGCTCGGAATCTCAAGTTAATGCGCAAAAAGAATATATCTGCCGCGGCAATTACGGGCTTACCAAAAAAGAAGAGATGAGAGAGTGCGGGGTCGACTCCAAAACAGCTGATGAACTAATGAGAATGAAATTAAGTTTTGCATTCGGCAAAATCCATCCAACGGATGATTTTCTTGATATCAAAACAATAAAAGAAGCGCCTATTGAAATAAAAAACGGCGTAATTATAAACAGAAAAGAGAGTAATATTTTTGAAATATCCTACAAGAACGAATCAACAACCGTAGATTTAAACCTAAAAGACAAAGAAGAGTATCAATCACCGTACAATCTTGGATACTACAACATAAAAAGAGAATATTTCGGCGTAATTCATTCAGGGCAAGGCGACGGTTGGGATATAAACAGACCAACCATGTCAAGCATACTAATGTTTCAAGGCAAAATCTATCTTATTGATGCCGGTCCAAATATATTGTATATTCTTAACTCTCTTGGGATTGGCGTCAATGAGATAGAGGGTATTTTTCAAACTCATGCCCATGATGACCATTTTGCAGGTTTAACCACTCTTATGAGGGCTGATCACAAAATAAAATACTTCGCTCATCCGCTAGTTTGCTCATCTGTAAAAAAGAAACTTTCTGCGCTATTGTCAATCAATGAAGATAGTTTTTACGACTATTTTGATGTTCAAAGACTAAAGCTAGACAAATGGAACTACATTGACGGACTTGAAGTGCGTCCTGTGCTATCGCCGCATCCGATAGAAACTACTATTTTATTTTTTAGAACGATATGGGAAGGCAGATACAAAACTTACGCTCATTTAGCGGATATAGCATCTTTTAATGTTTTAGAAAAAATGATAAACGCGGATGAGTCAAAAAGCGGTATTTCGATTGAATTTTTTAAAAAGACAAAAAAAGAGTATTTGCAAAAATGTGATCTAAAGAAGCTGGATGTCGGCGGCGGACTCATTCACGGAAGAACAGAGGATTTCAAAGACGACAAATCACAAAAAATCATTCTCGCCCACAACTCGCAAGGACTTACAAACAAACAAAAAGAGATAGGCTCAAGCGCTCCTTTTGGAATTGTGGATGTACTTATTCCGGTTGTTCAGGATTATCATTGGAGATTTGCCTATCATCACCTAGTGACATATTTTCCGTCGATTCCAAATCACCAAATCCATGTTCTTTTAAATTGCGAAATTGTGACTTTTAATCCAGGTAGCATAATCGCAAAAGAGTCCGATAGTGTTAAAAATGTCTATTTGACGCTTAGCGGAACCGTAGAGATGATACACACAGAGTCAGATACATTCTCCAAGCTTTCTACCGGAGCATTAATAGGCGAAAGTGCTTCTTTGCTCAAAAAACCGATTCAAGAAACATACATAGCAATTAACTATGTCCAAGCGCTAAAAATTCCGGTATCTCTCTTTTTGCAATTCATAAAAACCAACTCCCAACAGACAAAGTCTCAAAAATTGATGTTAAGAAGACAATTTTTACAAAGAACATATCTTTTTGGCGATGAAATTTCATATTCAGCTCAAAACAAAATAGTAGCCATGATTGAAAAAGAGTACTTTCCGGTTGATTATGTTTTTAATAAAATAAATACGAAATATTTGCACCTGATAGTTGACGGAACTGTTGAAAGATACGGTGATGATAGGTGTTTGGAAACTCTTGAGTCTGGAGATTATTTTGGCGAGATAACTGCTATTTTTAACATGTCCCCTTTTTGGTCTTTTAAAGTTACAAAACCACTAAAAGTATATAAAATACATGCGAGCTTGATTGATAAAATTCCAATAATCAGATGGAAGCTTTTTGAAAAAAATGAAAAATTAAGACAACTGCTAGAGAATCAAAAAAATGGGTAAATTTGCTGTTATTTTTATGTTTTTTATATCACTTTTAAACGCAAAAGAGTATCTTTCGTACAGTGTGGGCTATCTTATAGAGTCGTCAAAACTTGAACATCCTTTAATAGATCATAATCCAAGCGTCGAAAATTACGCCTACCAATTTAACAGTGTCTATTTAACACAAAACTATGTTATTTTGAGTGAGTTAAAATACTATCCGCATCAAAATTTCGCAAAAGGTTTTCAACAAGACGGTTATCGATTTGAATCAACCCTAGAAAACATTTCTGCTTACGCACAAGCCGGACTAAAAAAATATGTAGTTCCGTATACATACTTTATACCGACACTCGGGCTTAGATACGCCATAAACGATTCTACTTATAAAATATCGGCGCAAAACTACAAAAAAAGCTCACACAAAGAGGAGTTTGATATGCCGCTTGATATTAATTTTGGCTACTCTTTGACCCCGACTAGCGATATTTTATTCGGCTTTAATATTGACGAAGATTTAACAGATCTTAAAACGCACGACTACCAAGAATATATGCTCAAATACTATGTAAGTTTTAAAAACAACATAACTTTAAATTGTTTTTATAACAAAATATCAAAATACAACCCAGACAACGCAAAACAAACAACCGACCAATACGCTTTTACGCTTGGGCTTAGATTTTAGCTTATAATGCCGCCCTTACTCTTATTGACGCTGTGATAGACAGTTACGCCGTATTTTCTTGCAAAAAACCTTATCACAAGCCTCTGGAGTGCCGGCTCTATTGATGGATGATACCATGCGTTGTTTGTTATTGCTATCATTTTTTTGGGAGCATCAATAAACA
This sequence comes from Campylobacterota bacterium, assembly GCA_030836705.1. Classification (GTDB taxonomy): domain Bacteria; phylum Campylobacterota; class Campylobacteria; order Campylobacterales; family SZUA-545; genus JAUPLZ01. The sequence goes on along the minus strand of JAUPLZ010000035.1, from coordinate 1,078 downwards.
TTTTTTCAACCGTAGCTTCATAACAAATAGCATTTCGATAAAGAACGCCGTCTATATTAAAATCTGTCGGTTTTGCTCCTTTTGTATAATCATCCGCTCCGTCGAAGAATATTTTATTTATAAACCTACCTATCGATTCCGGAAGAAAATTAGTACTTTCTCCAAAAGGCACAAGAACGCTTTTGTGGGCTACTTGCATTTTTGATTTGCTAAAAAAATAAGTGGAGTTAAACTGCTTACTGCCGTCAGTATAGAGCGAGCCTAAAATTATGTCTATTTTATTGCTTTTTTCTAACAAAACGCCAACCAAATTGGTCTGCTTGTTTAAAAAATAAGGCAAAGCTGTTTCCGGCAAAATAACCAATTTTTTGCCATCTTGAATAGCCCTCTCAATGTGCATTAAAACATCGTTTGTTATCTCTTTTCTATTATCTTTTCTCCATTTAAAATCCTGATTATATTCAGTGCTCACAAGCGCTATATTTTCATCTTCTGCCGCTTGTTGGCTTGGTGATAAATTAAATGCGAAAATAAGCGGGATAAAAAATAAAAACTTATAATTGTTTTTTTGAAAAAAAATAAAAATAACAACAGACAAAAGAAACAAAAAATAGGAGATTTTATCGCTATTAAAAAATGAACTTTGCAGTAAAAGCTCCGGTTTTAGCCACTCAAAACCAAAAGGCTGAACAAAATCAAAATAAAAAACCAAAACAAGCGCTCTTAAATAAAAATATTTCACAAAACCTAAAATAAAAAACATAAGAGCTATTATTAACGCCACACCAAGAATCACAAAAGGCACGGCATACGCCATATCAACAAATCTAAAACTAAGCCCTATCCAATAAAACCACAAAATTCCCGTAAAAAAACCAAAGGCAAATAACTCTTTTTTTTGATAGGTCAAAATTCTATAAAATGCATAAAAAGACGCCAAAGAGACAATTGCTCTGTTTTCTATACCAAAATACTCCAAATATACAAACAAAGAAAACACCAAACTAGCAAACAAGCAATCTATTAGAAATTTAGTGTTAGACTTTCGCCGCGACAATTTTTTCAAATAAGAGATCGG
>JAUPLZ010000299.1 GCA_030836705.1 Campylobacterota bacterium | reverse complement strand
TGATCTTATATTTTCCAGAATTGACGGATACTTTGCTTCAAGGAATGGATTCAGCTCTGCTTCAAATCTTACAACATCTTTTGCACTAATTCCATCGAGATAGCCTTTTGCGCCAGCAAAAATAATCGTAATTTGCTTTTCAACAGGAACCGGTGAATAAGGTCCTTGTTTTAAAACCTCAACCATCTTACCGCCTCTTTCAAGCTGCTTTCTACTTACTTCATCAAGATCACTTGCAAATTGTGCAAAAGCTTGAAGTTCTCTATATTGCGCAAGGTCAAGCTTCAATGTTCCAGCAACTTGCTTCATAGCTTTAATCTGAGCAGCTCCGCCAACACGAGAAACAGAAATACCAACATTTATTGCGGGTCTTACGCCAGAGTTAAACAAATCTGTTTCTAGAAATATTTGACCATCTGTAATTGAAATAACATTTGTTGGAATATAAGCAGAAACATCTCCTGCTTGTGTTTCAATAATTGGTAGTGCTGTTAAACTTCCAGCACCTCTTTCGTCAGAAAGCTTAGCTGCTCTCTCAAGAAGTCTTGAATGCAGATAAAAAACATCCCCCGGATAAGCTTCTCTGCCTGGCGGTCTTCTTAAAAGAAGTGACATCTCTCTGTACGCAACTGCATGCTTGGAAAGATCATCATAAACTATCAAACCATGTCTTGCATTGTCTCTAAAATACTCGCCCATAGTTACACCGGTATATGGTGCCAAATATTGAAGAGCCGATGATTCACTAGCGCTTGCAGCAACAACAATTGTATACTCCATTGCACCATGTTCTTCAAGCCTCTTTACTATTTGCGCAATTGTTGAGCTTTTTTGACCAATTGCAACATAAATACACGCTACATCTTGACCTTTTTGAGCAATGATGGCATCAACCGCAACCGTTGTTTTTCCTGTTTGTCTATCACCAATAATAAGCTCTCTTTGACCTCTACCAACCGGAACAAGTGCGTCAATTGCCTTAATACCTGTTTGAAGCGGCTCATGTACTGACTTTCTAGCCATAATTCCAGGAGCTCTCTCTTCAATATAGCCGCTTGTAGTTGTTTCAATCGGACCTTTTCCGTCAATTGGTTCGCCAAGTGCATTAACAACTCTTCCAAGCATAGCATCGCCTGTTGGGATTCTCAAAAGCTTACCAGTTCTTTTTACCGCAGTACCCTCAACAATACCTTTGCCTCTTCCAAGTATAACAACACCAACGCTATCTTCTTCAAGATTTAGAGCAATACCTTTATCGCCTGTTTCAAATTCAACAATCTCAGATGACCCAACATTGTTTAATCCATACACGGTAGCAATACCATCAGCCACCATTACAACTTTTCCAACTTCTTCTACATCAAGTTTAAGTTCAAAATTTTCTATACGATTTTTAATAATCGCACTAATCTCATCAGTCTTAGCTGCCACTTATTCTCCTTTTTAAATTAATTTTATATGCCTCTTAAAATATGCTGAATCAACTGAGATTTTAATCTAGCCTGAGAAAAAGATATCTCCAAGCCAAGATCCGGAACCTCTGCCTTAAAGCCAATATTGTTGGATTTTATTTGCTTAAAATCAACTATGGCATTAACTTTTTTTGATATGCTATTTTTTAATTCATCTATCGTTTTTGGATCTAATTCTTGCGAAGAATAAACAAATCCATTAAAACTATTTGATTCAACTGCTTGTGCCAATCTAAGTTCTTCATATATATGAGGTATAAGCTCTATTCTGTCTTTTTCAATAAGAAGTCTAATCAAGTTAGCAAGAGTATTTTTTGGCGCCTGCTTCCCAAGCAACATCTCGTATTTTTCATCCATCGTAACCAATGGCGAAAGAATAGTGTGTTTAAACTTGCTATCTTTAAACAAAGAAACTATAGAAGAAAGAAAATCTTTTATCTCTACAATTTCATCTTTGCTTGTATTTTGAATTAAAACTTTTGCGTATTTTTTTGCTGCTGCTCTACTCATATTTATGCCACTTTTTTAATAATTGATTTAATAAGCTCATCGTTGTTTTTTGCAATGCTATCAACATCAAGTGCTTCTTCAAGAGATTCAGCCACAACCTCTCTAATCATTTTGTTTTCAGATACAATTTTTAACTCTTCTTTGTGTTTTTCTATTTGCTCTAAATCAAACAATAAATCTTTTTCCATTTTTTTCATGATCAACTCTAGCTCTTTAGCTGTTGTTTCCTCTATTTCACGAGCTATTCTTCTCGCTTCTTCAATTTTTAAAAGAGCTGACTCTTTTATTTTTGCAGAGGCTTTAACCTTCTCTTCAACTTTTTCAAGCTCTTGAGCTATATTAACCTGTCTACTATTAAAAAAATTCTTAATGTGTTTCGCTAGTAAATAATAAATCAAACCAGCAAATATTAAGAAATTAACCAATCTTGGAACTATATCGGTTTCGCCACCATGCTCACTCGAAGAAGCAGATAGAAGCGTAACCCCTGTTAAAAAAAGAATTACTAAATATTTCATTATCATCCTTGTATTAGTTTGAAGAAGCAAACAACTTGGCTTTAAGAGCCTCATTTAAAACTGGGCTTTGTGCCACCAAAGAAGCTTTCAAATCAACTCTTCTAGTCAACAACTCATTATTAAATTGCTTTAACTCTTCTTCAACAGCTGCTTTTTTTGCCTCAATTTTGTCATGTATTGCTTTTTTCACACTACCTAACTTAGTATTTCTCAGCTCTTGAGCCGCCACTTTAGCACTTCTTATTATCTCTTCTGCCTGTTTCTCCAACTCAGATACTTCATGGGAATTTTGATTCGCACTACCCAAACCATCTTTAATGCTTTTGCTTCTTGAATCAATATGAGATACTATAGGTTTTATTAGTATCTTATTTAAAACAATTAGCAAAAACAAGAAAATGATTGCTTCAGTTAATATGAGTGTCAGATTCAAATCGATCATGGCACAACCTTCCAAAAAAATTTTGGCTATATTACCAAAATTAGATTTAATAGCATATTAATAAATATCGATTTTGCAACCGTTATCCGGCAATATGCTTTAAAAAGTTATCGATAGATTCTTGCGAATCAAATTCTATACTTATCGAATTATTCTTAGTTTTAATATTTTTTGTAATATTCTTTAGCCTATTCACAAGCTCATTAAGATTTAAGCTTTTTTTCATAATTGGCAAAGCTTCGTGCTGAATACTTTTGTTTTTAAAGTTTTTTATTAAATCTTCAGTTTCTCTAACGCTTAGTTTTTGATTTATGATGCTATTTACAAGCTTTACTTCATCATTATAATCAAGCCCGACTAGAACTTTTGCATGACCCGACGAGAGCTTGCCTTCTGATATTTTTTCTTGCGTAAATTTGCTAAGAGATAGCAACCTAAGTGCATTTGTAACATAGGTTCTGCTTTTGTGAATAATTTCTGCGAGTTTGTCATGCGTGGCTTTGTGTTTTTCTATTAGTTCATTAAGAGAGTTTGCAAGTTCTATTGGATCTAAATTTTCTCTTTGAATATTCTCTATTAATGCCAGCTCTCGTATATTCTCAAAAGTAATGTCGGCAATTATCGCCCTAATTGTTGACAATCCTGCCAATTTGCTTGCTCTTAATCTTCTTTCGCCGGCTATAAGAATAAAATGATTCTTTTTTCTAATTACAACAACAGGCTGTAATAAGCCATGCTCTTTTATAGAGTCAGAAAGCTCTTTTAGCTTTTGCTCATCAAAATTTTTTCTAGGCTGGAACGGATTTGGTTTAATGTTCTCTATTTTTATCTCGGTAATAGTTTCGGAGCCGCTTTTAATATCGTTTGTATAAGCCTCTTCTACTTCTTCTAATATAGCGCCTATACCGCGCCCTAATTTTAATTTAGCCAACTTTACTTCCCAATATAGCACCTGCTAAATTTTGATATGCCACAGAACCCAATGATTTTACATCGTACATAATAACCGGCTTTCCAAAACTTGGGCTCTCTGCAAGCTTTACATTTCTTGGAATATAAATAAATCTATCCTCTTCATTTTCGCTATTATTTATAGCAAATAGCTTATTCTTAAAATGCTGCATGAGATCCGAATAAACTTGTTTTGAAAGATTATTTGCAGAACTATACATCGTCGGCAAAAAACCTTTGATATTAAGCTTTGGATTTATTGTTTTTTTTATTAATTTTATGGTGTTTAAAAGCTGCGCTAGCCCTTCTAAAGCAAAATACTCGCACTGAATAGGAATAATTACCGAATTTGACGCACCAAGGGCGTTTATCGTTATAAGCCCAAGAGCCGGCGGCGAATCAATAATAATATAATCATATTGATTCTGTACAGTTTTTATCTGTTTTTTTAAAACAAGTTCACGAGATGATACTTCTTTATCGTAAAATTCTTTTTCAATACCAACAAGACCGATATTTGACGGAACTATATCAAGTCCGGTTATGGCAGTATTAAGAATAACATCCGAAAGTTTTTTTATGCCCGTAAGTGCATGATAAATATTGTATTCGTAATCATTTCTGTGGAATCCAAAATGAGTAGTCGCATTTGCCTGAGGATCTGCATCAATTAAAAGAACTCTCTTCTCTGCAACTGCAAGAGATGCTGACAAATTAACAGCGGTTGTAGTCTTACCTACTCCGCCTTTTTGGTTGGCAATTGTAATTATTTCGCTCATCTTAGGCTGTACACTCTCTTTCCTTCAATTATCAGCGAACCGTCACTCTCCAACAAAGCATTTTTTAGAGAAACTGACTGACCGTCAACATGTGTTTTAAGGTCTTTGCTATTGTCAAATTCTACTCTAAACATGCTAAAAATTCTCTTCCATGATGGAACTTCATTGAGAATGTAAAAATATGTTTTTACTATCGTTTCTCTCTCTATTTTTATATCTAAAGAGGCATATTTCTCTGTCTTTAAAAGGTTTAATCCGATTCCGCATATAATATTTTCTCCAACAATATTGGTCATTATTCCGCCAATTTTATTCTCTTTTATATATATATCGTTTGGCCATTTAAGCCATGCTTGTGAGCCAAGTTGTTTAAGAGCTAGTTTCAAAATGTAACCAAAGTAGATAGAAGTTGAGACAAGCTCCAAATCACAAGGAAGATTTTTTTTGTTTAAAACAAAAGACATAAATAAATTTCCGTCTACAGAATCCCAATTATTGCTCCTGCTTCCGATTCCAAATGTTTGAATATCAGCAACAACGGCAAAAGGAGTAGCTTGCTGATTGCTTTTTAAAATCCTTCTTGCCTCAAGCTGCGTAGAATCAATCTCTTTATAATAAAATATCTCCACAAGAGAGCCTTTTTCCTCTTATAAAACTTACTGCATCAATTTCGTTTTTTGACGGGGCTTGAAGTGAGAAGATTATCAAACTCCCCTTTTCGCAACCAACAACAATATTATCTTTGTTTATTTTAAGAATTTCACCAATCTTATTTTTTGAATGCATTTCATTTAATTTTATATTCTTTAAAGCCAAACCTGATTCCAAAAATACTCCAGGCCATGGGAAAAATGCCCTAAATTTTCTATCAACTTGCACAGCATTTTTTAATTCAACTATTGCCTCTTTTTTTGTTCTTTTTTTTACATATGTTGCACTCACGCTTCTCTGTTTTTGTGGTCTAATTGCGTTAAAATCAACCAAAACCTGTCTTATAATGTCCGATGCCAAATAGGATAATTCTTGCATTAAATCTTCACTTGTTTTTGTCTGTACATTTTCCAAGTAAGAAAAACCAAGCATATCACCGCAATCAAGCCCTTCTTCCATAAGCATAGCGGTAACGCCTGCAAATTTATCTCCATTTAGAAGCGTTTCTTGAATCGGGCTAGCGCCTCTATAATCAGGAAGTATTGAAGCATGAAGGTTTATGCATGGAGCGATTTGCAAAATCTCTTTTTTTAATAATTGACCGTAAGCTGCAACAACTATAAAATCAGGCTTTGCATTTTTTATGATATCTATAGATTCTTGAGTATTTATATTTTCTGGTTGAAAAACATCAAACCCTAGCTCAACGGCTTTTATTTTTACAGCCGAAGAGGTTAGGATTTTTTTTCTTCCCGCGGGCTTATCAGGCTGGGTAAATACTTCACAAACTTCAAATCTCTTATCTTTTGATAACTCAAAAAGAATATTTGACGCATAAGATGGCGTACCCATGTAGACAATTTTCATAGACTAATCTTTATTGCTAAAAATAGTTCCACCAACATGATTATCGTTTAACAAAAACTCTTTTGCATCACTTAAATCAAAACCGCTGCTTAAAAACATTTTTTTATTATTTTGTAGTAAAAAATTTGCCGCTTTTAATTTTGTAACTATTCCGCCAGTTGCAAAACTGCTATTTGGAGTATGCTCTTTATTCAACTCTGCTTCTTTAATAAAAGAGACATTTTTTAAAAGTTTTGCATTTGGATTTGTTTTTGGATTGTCATCATAATATCCGTTAATATCAGTAAGAATAACAAGCAAATCTGCATCAAAATGAAGCGCAACATGGGCAGCTAGCTGGTCGTTATCGCCAAAAACAAGCTCTTCCGTTGCCGTTACATCATTTTCATTTATAATTGGCAAAACAGAATTTTTTAAAAGTATTTCAATTGCATTTTTGGCATGTTTTGTTCTTTTTCTACTATCAAAATCATCTGCTGTCAATAGCATCTGAGAACAGATAATATTATATTTTCTAAAATTATCTTTATAGTGCTTCATAATAAGAGGCTGACCTATGGAAGCAAGTGCTTGCTTGTTTGCAACCTCTTTTTTATCTAGCGGCAAAAGAGTGTATCCAGCCGCTACTGCGCCTGATGTAACAAGTACAACTTGGTATCTTTTTTTTAACTCGACTATAAATTCAACGAGATTGGATAATCTATCCATAGCAAGTGCGCTATTTTCAGTTAAAACCGCACTGCCTACTTTTAAAACAACTCTTTGCATATTTCAATCTCTTAACTTTTTGTCTAATATAAAAATAAGTTTTTTAATATTTAAATACGAAACCGACGAAATAGGGAGAATAAAAGATGGTGAGAAATCATTATCTTCATTAATATAAAACGGATATATATCTTTTTGAAAATTTTCAAATCCGCAATTTCTAATAAAAGTTTCTATTTTCAAAACGGCTTCGCTCTCAACCAAAGAATCAACTCTTGTTATCGCTATGGCATATTTTTTACTAGAAAGCATTTGAGAGTAATTTGTAAGCTCTTTTTTTAAAACTTCAAACTGCTCTTCAAGCGATCTGTAGTTTGCAACATCAAGCATAAAAAGAATATATTTCGTTCGCTCTATATGTCTTAAAAATTCATGCCCTAAACCCTTGCCTTCACTTGCTCCTCCAATAATGCCAGGAATATCAGCCATTACAAAAGAGTGGTAATCACCCGCATCTACAACACCCAAGCTTGGAATCAGCGTAGTAAATTCATAATCAGCAACTTCCGGTCTTGCACTACTAATCGTTGATATCAATGTGGATTTGCCTACATTAGGAAACCCGACCAATCCAACATCCGCAATTAACTTAAGTTCAAATCTAACGACTCTACTTTCGCCTTCAATACCAGGCTGTGCATATGTTGGTCTTTGGTTTGTAGAAGATTTAAACCTAGCATTACCAAGCCCACCCTTTCCGCCTTCTAAAAAGAGTTTTTTTTCCCCGACTGTTCTTAAATCTAAAATCACTTCGCCGGTTTCATCATCTATTACTTGCGTCCCTGGTGGAACAACCAAAACAAGATCTTCTCCGGAGCGACCGGTCATTTTTCTAATACCGCCAGGTCTTCCTTTTTCGGCTTTTAAATGGTGCTTTCCTCTGTAAGTAGATAGTGTAT
>JAUPLZ010000298.1 GCA_030836705.1 Campylobacterota bacterium | reverse complement strand
TCATAATTCGGTTTTTAAAACAGCTCCATTTGAAGCATTGGAAACAAGCAGTGAGTATCTTTTAAGCCACTTGGACTCAACTTCTTTTTTATGAGGCTTAAAAGAAGCTCTTCTATTTTCTAGCTCACTGCTATCTACATTTAGCTGAAGAAGATTTGTATCCACATCTATCTCTATCTCATCACCATCTTTAATAAGCGCTATAAGCCCGCCCTCTGCTGCTTCTGGACTTACATGTCCTATGCTTGCACCTCTTGTAGCACCTGAAAATCTGCCGTCAGTAATAAGAGCTACCTTATCTCCAAGCCCCATTCCCATAATCAAGCTTGTAGGACTTAGCATCTCTTGCATCCCCGGACCGCCTTTTGGACCCTCGTATCTTATAACTACGACATCACCGGCTTTTACTTTGTGACCGATTATGCCGCTTATCGCCTCTTGCTGAGAGTTAAAGCAAATAGCCTTGCCTTTAAACTGTCTCATATTAGGATCAATTCCGGCTGTTTTTACTACCGCCCCCTCTTTGGCTAAATTTCCAAATAAAATAGCAAGCCCGCCGACTTTTGAATAAGCATTTTCATTGGTGTGAATAATAGCCGTATCTTTTATTTTGGCATCTTTTATTCTCTCGCCAAGTGTTTCGCCGGTCACCGTAAGATTATCAAGATGAAGAATCGCACCTCTTTTGCTAACCTCATTCATTACTGCACTAACACCGCCTGCTCTATGAATATCTTCCATGTGAACAGTGCTTAGGGACGGGGAAATTTTTGCTATGTGTGCAACTTTTTTGCTTATTTCGTTGATTTTTGTTATATCAAACTCAACTCCGGCTTCTTTTGCGATAGCAAGCATATGAAGAACGGTATTTGAACTCCCACCCATTGCCATATCAACAACAAAGGCATTATGCACAGCTTTTTCATTTAATATATTTCTTATATTGTTTTTTGGGTTGTTCTCTTTTGCCATTTCCACCACTCTTCTTGCGGCTTTTTTTAGCATCTCGATTCTTTGCGGAGTCATCGCCAAAACTGTTCCATTTCCATCAAGCGCAATACCCATAGCTTCACATAGCGTATTCATTGAGTTTGCGGTAAACATTCCAGAACAAGAACCGCCGCTTGGACAAGCTTCACACTCTATTTCATAAAGTTCTGCGTCTGACATTTTTCCCTCAGAATGTTGTCCAACAGCCTCAAATGCAGTCGCTAAGTCAATAGGTGTGCCGTCTTTTTTATGTCCGGCAGCCATTGGACCGCCTGAAACAAAAACAGTAGGAACATTTACTCTTAATGCGCCCATTATCATCCCCGGAACTATCTTGTCACAGTTTGGGATACACAAAAGCGCATCAAGCTTATGAGCGTTCATCATCGTCTCTATGCTATCTGCTATAAGCTCACGGCTAGGAAGGCTATAAAGCATGCCGTCATGCCCCATTGCTATACCGTCATCAACGCCTATTGTATTAAATTCAAAAGGCACTCCGCCGGCTTCTCTTATCGCTTCTTTTACTATTTTTCCGTATTCTTGAAGAAAAAAGTGACCAGGAATAATATCTATGTATGAGTTGGCAATTCCGATAAACGGCTTATCAAAATCCTCATCTTTAAGACCAGTAGCCCTTAAGAGACTTCTGTGTGGTGTCCTATCAAATCCTTTTTTTATTATATCGCTTCGCATAGAAATCCTTTAGGCAAGTTATTTTTGTGATTATATTATGAAAATGTGAAAAAAATATAAAATTCTTTTCAAAAACCATATTTCTTCTTTATGGTTTAAAGATAATTTAAAATACTATGTGTATAATTCTGCTTCTTTTATGCGGAAGTAGCTCAGGGGTAGAGCACAACCTTGCCAAGGTTGGGGTCGAGGGTTCGAATCCCTTCTTCCGCTCCATTGTTTTTAAAATATAAGCCTTGGTGGTGGAATTGGTAGACACAAGGGACTTAAAATCCCTCGGTCGTTTTGACCGTGCCGGTTCAAATCCGGCCCGAGGCACCACCATAAAAGACTAAAACGGCAAGGCAGATGGCGGCATAGCCAAGCGGTAAGGCATGGGCCTGCAAAGCCTTGATCCTCGGTTCGAATCCGAGTGCCGCCTCCAAATAGTCTACATTTTTACTGCGGGTAGGTGGCAGAGCTCGGTTTAATGCACCGGTCTTGAAAACCGGCGAGGGTAATACCTCCGTGGGTTCGAATCCCACCCTGCCCGCCATTTTTTTTAAGCTATCACTAGCTTTGTTAGCACCTCAAACTTTTTCTGACCATATTCTGACAATTTTCAAACACATCAATGTCGCGATTTATCTCAACTTGTTCGCTTTTGATATATCTTGCATATGTTGTAAAGAGCATTTGTGTGTTAGTATACCCCCATCCATCTTGCTATGAAGCAATAGAATACAAAATAATAGATGATTTATAAAATTAAAATATAAATTTTAGATTCGCAATGGTACTATTTACAAGATAGTAATCCAAAAACAGGGTGTGGCTAATGAGTGCCGAAAAATATGCCGATAGCGTGGCTGTAACTAGAGATATTCACTGGGTTGGATTTTCGGATAAAGAGGCTAATTTATACTGCAATCCGTATCTTTTGTTGGATGAAGACGACATAGTTTTTTTTGACCCTGGATCAATTCCTGATTTTCCGATTGTAATGAGAAAAGTCATAGACATCGTGTCGCCGGAGGATATCAACTACATATTAGCAAGTCACCAAGACCCTGATATTTGCGGCTCTCTCGCTGTTGTTGAGGATGTTATAAACAATCCAAACCTTCAAATAATTTCACACATTAATACGACTAGACTCATTCGCCATCATGGATTAAAATCATCGTATTATGACCTTGATGAAAATGGCTACAAGCTTACCTTAAAAAGCGGACGAACGCTGGAGTTTTTGCATTCGGCATATCTGCACTCTCCTGGCTCCATTGCAACTTATGACAAAAAAACAAAAACTCTTTTTTCAAGCGATCTTTTTGGTGCAATTTCAAGCGATTGGAGTTTGTTTGCAAAGGGCGATTATCTTGAAGGAATCAAACTTTTTCATGAGCTTTATATGCCAACTAACTCTATTTTGCGAAAATTTATGCAAAGATTAGAAAGATATGACATAGAAAGAATAGCGCCTCAGCATGGCTCTATACTAGAAGGCGAACAGGTAAAAGAGGCTATAAATATGCTAAAAGAGCTTCCTGTCGGCATCGATTTGTATTAGGTGGCAAAAATGAAATATAACTGCAAAAGACCGGAATACGAAAGAGACATACAAGTCGAAAGCAAAATGCAAGTAGGCGGAGCAATAGAGGCTAGTAGAACATTTACAGAAAGAGCACTTCGCATGAGATCTCTATCGTATTATGCAGGTGTAAAAGCCCAGCTTTTGCTTGGAACCATTTTTGAAATAAATGAACGAAAAAAAGAGATGAAAGAGTTTAGCTCTATTTTAAAAGAGAAAAATGAGAACCTTCAAGAGCAAAATTCAATTATTCAAAAACAAAAAGAAGAACTAGAAGCAGTAAACAAAGAGCTAAAGCAAACGCTAGCCAATCTAAAAAAAGCAGAAATTGCCCTTATAGAAAACAGCAGAATATCTGCAACAGCGCAAGTCATTCAATCAATAGCTCACCAATGGCGGCAGCCTCTGACGATAATTGCAAATTCATTGCAAGCTATTCAAATGGAGCTGAATGAAAACCATCTAGAAATTGAATATATTAAAAAAAATATAGGCAGCGGTTTGGAAGCGGTGTTTAATTTGTCGTCTATCATTGATAATTTTAGGACATTCTATAAGCCAGCTAAAAAAATAGAGGTTTTTTCTATCAATGATGAAATTATCAAAGTTATAGAGATGATAAAAAATAGAGCGAATGATTTAAAAATATCGCTAGAGCTAGAATGCGATGAAAATTTTGAGATAGATACATACAAAAACGAACTAAATCAAATTATATTTCTACTTATCTCAAATGCTATAGAGGCTCATGAAAAAAACAGCAAGCAAGACAAAAATATTAGAGTAAAACTACAAAGAAAAGAGACGGAATTAAACATAGTCATAGCTGACAATGCAGGCGGAATAGATGAAGCCATAATAACCAAAGTTTGCGAACCTTATATCAGCACCAAATTTAGTGCTCAGGGTGTGGGGCTTAGTCTTTTTATGTCGCGAATGATAATAAAAACTCATATGCGCGGTAATTTTAAGATAGAAAATAAAAACAATGGCGTGGAGATAAATATTTTTTTACCTTTATCTATCTAGCGCTATACTCTTTTGCCGCCTGCTTCATTTTCATATCTGCATCTTTTTTCTTCATAACCTCGCGCTTGTCGTGCTTTTTAAGACCTCTTGCTAGTCCTATTTCTACTTTTGCAATATTTTTGGCATTAAAATAGATTTTAAGAGGTACAATGGAAAGACCTTGGAGTTTGACTTTTTCTTCTAATTTTCTTATCTCTTTTTTATGCAAAAGCAACTTTCTTGACCTCTTTTCATCCGGAGCATAGTTCATATCAGTAGTTGGAAGCAAGCCTATGTGCATTCCAAAAAGCCACGCTTCTTCTTTTATGATTCTTACAAACCCGTCTTTTAATGAGCATTTGCCTAGCCTAAGTGATTTTACTTCGCTCCCGACTAGCTCTATGCCAACCTCTAGTACTTCTAAAATCTCATAGTCATGAAATGCTTTTTTGTTGTTTGCTATTAATTTCATTAATTCTCTTTTAATTTGAAAAAACTACTGCCGCTTCCGCTAAAAAAACTATAGTCGCTTTTATACTCATAAAGCTCAGGGCATAGTTTCAACGCCGCCGGATACAAATCATTTAGCTCAAGCGGATTGTAATTTTGTAGTATCTCTTTACTTTTTAGTTTTTCTAGTTTTTTTGCAAAATCGGCATTTTTTTCCATCAAATTTGCATAATTTTTTCTAAATGTTCTGTAAACCTCTGCTGTTGAGCATTTTATATCTTTTGGCGTAAAAGTCTTGACTTCTATCTCTTCCTCTTTGAACTCTTTTATTATCTCACCGATTCCGCTTACTGTGGCGCTCTTAAATCCACTCAAAAAAAACGGTACATCAGCACCCACCTCAAGTCCTATTTCGACAAGCTCTTCTTTTGA
>JAUPLZ010000297.1 GCA_030836705.1 Campylobacterota bacterium | reverse complement strand
AATCTCTCTTGTGATTCAAGATGTTTGATATAGCTCCATCTTAGTTTTTCTTTTTCGATTCCTTGGTCGTTCTCACCTTGTTTGAAAATTCCATCAAAAAGTGATTTATATTCTTCACCAGTCCACTCTGCATCTGCTTTTCTTTTGAGATCTAACTCATCGATTCTTTTCATAAAAATAAGATATGTGATTTGCTCTATAGCTGTAAGTGGATTTGAGATTCCTCCACTCCAAAATTTATCCCAAAGTTTATCGATGAGACTTTTTAATTGTGAATTTAAGTGTAACATTATGCGACTAGCTCCTGTGTGATTTGTAGTATTTCTTCGATTTCAATAGGAGTGAAGACTCCTCTTATCCCTGATGGATGTATCACCGTAAACGGTGCTTGGATTAGATCTTTTTTGGTTATATCGCCGTTATCGATGATATAGTTTTTAAGTAGTTCCAAAAACTTCAACTGTGTAGTTGTAAGTGTCGGGTGGATTTGTATAAATTTATCAAAAGATTCACTAACTGTATCTGGAAAGTTTTTAAGCTCTTCTACTCCCAAAATATGTTTGATAAATTTTAAAAATGGTGCTTTTTTATTCATATAGACTCTTCTTAGCAAGTCTATCGTGATATATGGGTCTTCATCGTGAAGAGTTTGAGCAAGTGTTTCTATCTCATCATGAGTGATAGCTTGAGCATTTTTTAGTTTTTGCAAAATCGGGTTTTTATCAAGGAGTTCAGCTATTTTATTTTCTACCATCTCTTTGTATTTTGTGATACTTACTGATTCTCTATCTGCTCCAAACTCTACAAATTCTTTTTCTTTGATGATGTCTTCAAAATCATATTTTGCTTGTTGTTTTGGGATTAACTCCTCTCTGTATTTCATAAGTGGTGCAAGATTTACTACTAAGCTATCTAGTTCACTATCGCTTACATGATTCCAGTATTTAACCTCTTTTGCTTTTGTTATAAGTTCTTTTTGAGTGGCTACAATGTTTATAGAAAGCGGTAATTCACTAATTTGAGAGATAAGCTTATCTCTTTGTTTTTCTAGTTTTTCTTTATCATTTTGAAGTAGATAAGTACTATATGCTAGTACATCTTTTTCAAATCTCATAGCTTTATAGTCCACTCCAACAATACTTTTTGCAAGTGGTTTGATGAAAGCATCTAAAAAGCTAATTTTCTCTTTTGTCATATCTTGCCAAAAGTTACTATCTAGCTTATCAAGGTCATTTTGAGCATCTTTGATAGTGATAGAATTTGCGGGAAATGAAGTGATAAACTCTTGAAGTTTTGCTATTTCTTTTGTGGCGATGTCTGGATTTGTCTCTATCGCAGTTGCTATTTTTTGAGCTCTTAAGTCAAAAAGTGTTACTGGCAATGGAGTATTTGAAGTTAAATCTTTACCTTGTGGTTGAAGTTTAAAGTATTCAAAATTATCCCAACAATCAAGTATCAGGAATTTGTCTTTTTTAGTACACCACGGTTTTAGATTTGATGGGTCTAGTAGCCTTGTACCCCTTCCTATCATCTGCCAAAATCTAGTGTATGAATAAATTGGTTTTGCAAATACTAAGTTTGTAACCTCTTTTATATCCACACCAGTATCAAGCATACCAACACTTATAGCGACTCTTGGCATATCTTGATTTTTAAATTGGTCAAGCAGTCCACCTTTGCCATAAGCTCGGCTATCATCAGATACTATCACTTTTGCAAGTTCACCGATATGTTCAGGGTAAAGCTCATCAAAAAGCTCTTCAACTCTTCGTGCATGTGCTTTTGTCATACAGAAGAAAATAGTTTTAGATGGAAGTACACCATTGTCATCTTTAATACACTCTTCCATGTATGCTTTTACGATTAGTCTGTTTGTGTCAATGTTGATAACACTCTTTTCTAAATCAGTTCCTTCAAAATTAACCTCTTCAATATCTTTACCTTCTAAAATTAATCTTTTTTGATCTTCTAAAGAGATAGTTCTTTTACTTAGTCCTTCATCTTGAAATTTTGTTTTTATCTTCATCACTTGAAAATCGCAAAGATACGGTGGTATATGATCAAGTGCTTCTTCATAAGAGAATGCAAAAGTTGGAAGTCCATCTTCACAATCAAAAAGATTAAAAGTATTGTGGTCTATCACACTTGTAGGAGTTGCTGTAAGTCCTAGTTTGATAGCATCGAAATAGTCTAATATTTCTCCATAAGTGTTATAAATAGATCTGTGTGATTCATCGATTATAATTAAATCGAAAAAATGAGATGATAAAGCCTGTTCATCATCTCTGATGACATTTAGCATTGTTGGATAAGTTGAGATATAAAGCCTTCTATCTTTTGAGATAGTACTTTCACCAAATTTTGGCCAATAAGGTTCATTTGGCATATACTCTTTAAAAGCTTCTATGGCTTGTTCTCTTAAAGCGATTCTATCAACTAAAAAAAGAGTATTTTTGACAATTCCAGCTCTCATAAGTGAATCGATAAGTGCGATGGTAGTTCTCGTTTTTCCTGTACCAGTAGCCATTACAAGTAAAAAATCTCTTCTTTTTTTATCTATGGCTTCCATCACAGAACGAATAGCACTTACTTGATAATCTCTTCCTGCAATTTTTGTGTCTATAAACTCATGAGAGAGTGATTTTTTGTATTTCTTGATATGTTTTAATCTTTCTAAATCTTCGATAGTTGGGTAGCTATAAATTTTTCTTGGTGGATAATTTCCTATATCCCAAAAATAAATATAATTTCCATTGGTATAAAAACAAAAAGGTAGATCAATTGAAAGCTCATCTTTGATATTTTGACAATACTGCTTTGCTTGTTCGCGACCAAGCTCTGCATCTTTTGATGATTTTTTAGCTTCAACAACCGCCAAAGGTTTACCATCTTTTGCAAGTAAAACATAATCAACTTTTTCATTTGATGTTTTGAGATAAAACTCTTTTACAACTTTAGCATTGTTTGAGGCATTCCAATCTGATAACGATAGCTTTTTATCAATCTGTTTTTCTCGTGTTTCTTTTTCTGTTTCCAATGTATTACCCAAAATTTAATCGTATTTGCTATATGCAGTCAAAATTTACTTATTTTACCTTTTTTTTCATATATAAGTATTGAAGCTATTTTAAACTTATCTCACAACCCCTAAACTCAAAATCAAGCTCGTTTGGGATAGTTTTATATAGCAACGGGCTATCTAAGTCTATATACGCTATAACATCTCTATATGCAAATGCCAGATGAAGCGCTATGTTT
>JAUPLZ010000034.1 GCA_030836705.1 Campylobacterota bacterium | reverse complement strand
TATTGTATGCGACTTGTTTTTCCAGTTGTAATAATTTTTGGGCGTGATCTCACAAACCATTGATATTGTATCTCTCATCTCCCCCTCACTTCAAAGCTCTCTGCACACTTTGCAGTTTCGCTTCTAAATCTTTAATTTTTGCATCTTTCTCTCTCAACATATCAACCAAATCTTTATTTTGGTTTCCCTCTTTTTTAACATCCAATTTCTCTACATGAGAGAATTGTAAAAACTTTTTAAATAATTCAAAATCGCTATTGCCACTATATTCTTCCTGAAATTTTAAATCATCCAACCGCTTAATCCCACCGGTAGTAAGAAATTCTTCAAGATCTTCTCTTGAAAAATATTTAGCTATCAAGTGAATTATGGGACGCTCTTGTCTTTTCCATGTATAATATGTCGGTGCAGCAAAACCAAATAACTTTGACATTAATGTTTTAAAATCCATCTTCATCACTAAACATTCTCCCTTATCCAAGTTTTTATATGCGCCTCGAAGCTCTCACGCAAAGCCAAGTCATCCCCAATAGTCGCTAAAGCAACCCTATAAAGCCTAAGAGAGTCATTGTTGTCGGCGGCGCTCTCTACTAAAACATCGCCTATCTCTTTATTGATATCCCCAAAAATTTCATTATATATGCCTAGTTCACGACATTTCTTTTTAATCGCGCCCACGGAATTATTTTTTTTCCATTTCGAGAGGGCGGGCTGACCTATATCTATTACATCTGCCAGCTGGGAAACAGATGTAACATTGTAGTAGGTGAGTAATAAATCTATTAATTTCTCGGCATCATTCATTAAATATCCCTAATATTACTAAATATCCACAAGTATATCCGATTATCGGATTAATGTCAAGAGGAAAAGAGTAAATAAATAAATTTCCTCAGGAAATTAAGTAAGCACTTCCCTTTTGCAATATATGCAGATACTCATAAGTCAAATCTGCCTTATGGTTTCTATTTTCACTCTTATCGGCTTTAAACCTTTGGTACTCTTTCGTTTTCAAATCATATTTTCCATATTTTGACATAATATTTTTTACATCATCTTCACTCATAATGCCCTCATTGTTGTAGCTTAAGAAAATATATCTAAAGTTCGCATTTTTTATGAGTTCTTCAAAATTTTTATGAACTTCTTGTTTTTTGCAATAAGCGGAACGGTTATACTCACGCATACCTGTCTTTCCATTTGCAACAAACTCATCATACAATGCTATCGTATTTAAAAGATGATAATTCGCGCCGTACTGTCATTGATTGTAAGGTGGATCAAGATACAAAATATCACCTTTTATTTTTTTGATTAGCTCATTGCTGTCTTCTTTATGTACCTCATGCAAACCTTGACTCAACCCAAAATGCGCACTCACTAATACCAACTTCTTTTGGGCAGATTTTTTTAGATGCTTCAGATACGCACCATAAACGGAAGCGGTATTCGCAACTTTATCGGCACTCTCCAAAAGTGAAGCCAGTAAAAAATAATATATATTGTCACCTATCTCCTTTTTCTTGTACCACTCTTCTATCTTCAATCTAATAGTGTCGATTTTTTTACCGTTTTCATCACTAAAGTATTGCCTCTCGCTTCCGCTTCCCATGCAATAATTTTGATAAATAAAGCCATTTTCGCATAAAGGCAGCGCATCTAACTCTTTAATATATCTCTCTTTATCTTCCATACATGTAGAGTTTACGATGTAATTTTTATTTAAAACAAAACTGTAATCTTCCAAATCATTGCTTATGACTTTTTTGACATGCGGCTTAAAAGTTCGCCCGATTATGCCGGTTCCTGCAAAAATATCACAGAAAATCTTATCTGATAAATCTGGAGATACTACTTTTTCAACTTCTTCTTTTATCCAAGACGATAGTTTGAGTTTTGAACCTATGTAATTCATATCAAATGTCCATAACCCATAGCTCTAATTTCATCATCACTATAGTCTAAAACTTCAATATTAAATTTTTTATATAATTCTTCATTTGAATACACTTTTTGCTCACTAAAACAATAAAAATCGTCTTCATCTTCGTAGTTAAGCCCTGAAATATCAATGCCATAATTTTCTTTAGCAAGAATAACTGTTGTAAAATCATCCATAAAACCAAATTCAAAAATATTCTCAATTTTTGGTATCAAAGTCAGTTTATCCATTTTGTTTATCCTTTTTGTTTTAATATCCACAAGTATATCCGATAGTCGGATTAATGTCAAGAGAAAAACACTAAGTAAATAAATTTCCTCAGGAAATTTCTATACAAGCACCTCTCTTGATACACTCCCGCTTACAATAACATTTTCAGCGAGCTTACCATCATAAACGGCTACCTTCTTCTCTCTATATAAGAAAGTAGTATAGTCGCCCTTCTCTTTATCAGAGCCGGATTTAAGTATCTCAATCCCCATGTTTGTACAAACGGCGTTAAAGAGATGCGCGTCGTTTTTATTCATATCTGAAATAATTCTCCTAAACTCTGCAACGCCTGCTTTGCTGCTCATATCTAAAGCATCAAGTGAGCGGATAATCGCCAAAACACCGCCCGCTCCACCAACTTCGCCAAGGGCATCTTTAAATTCAGTTTCAACGCTTCTTGCCGTCTCACCCGCCACCACCCTTTGCGCTTCCGCGCTCCTCTTAGCAGAGCTATTATCAAATATCATAGATGTTCCATAGAGATAATTATTATTACTATCCCAAAGAGTGAGATTATAATCCATCTCTTTGGTTCTAGCAATAAAACCTTTTAATAAATCTCCATCAAACTTCTCACCGTCAACATAGATATCAATTTCACCGCGCAGATGATACATGTCGGCGAGATTCTTACCCGTTTGAAACTTGTTAAGACTTTTTTTAACCTCTAAAGCCCCGTTTTTATAATCATTAACAATCTCATAATTATTTGCTGCATGGGCCTTATATTCAAGCAGCTCACGGCTATAAATAAAGCCGTTGCTCTGAATAAAACCATCGCCAAGTTCAGGGGCATTTATAAGTCTGTAATCATTTACACAATTTACAAAATTTTTAGACTCTTTATCAACAACATCTAAATAGACACTTTTAACATAAGAGCTAAGAGTGTTTTTTAACAAACTCTTAGCAATCTCCAAATCCCTCTCATTTTTATAAATAATTTCCTGAGGAAATTTTTCTTTGGCATTTAGTGAGTAAAAAAAATCATTATAAAGACTCACTTTACCCGATTTATTCCCAATAGTAAGATACCCGCCTTTTTTCTCATCAATGCCGGCTCTTAAAACCGACAAGCCATATTTAGCCAAAACAGCATCTAGCTCTTTTTTGTTTAAAACTTTCGTTTCATATAAAAGCTTCTCAAGAAGAAGGCGAATCTTAGCCTTATTTTTGTTTGATTTTATCAATAGCAGAAGTGCCAAAAACTCTTTTTCATTAAAAGAGCTTACATTATAATCTTTTGAAAAGAGTTCAGAACCGGATAAATTTCCTGAGGAAATTTTTTCCTTCTCCCGAAGCGGCAACACCTCTTTATAATATTTAACCAATCTTTCATTATATATCTCAAAAAAATTATCCTCTTTATAATATTTAACAGAATCTTTTTTAACCTCATATTCAAAAGGAATCTCTTCAACAAATTTTTTAAGAAATTTGCCGTTGCAGCTGTCAAGATAACGCTCTACGCTCGCCTCAACAACATCTCGCGTCGTCTTCTTTACATCAATATTTATTATCGCTTGTAAATTATCATCCAAAATAGAGTTTAAATTTTTAGAAACAAATTTATCGCCGACGCTTCTCTCAAACAGATGTTCCGCATGTTTTTGAGTAGTCTCTTTTAATATTTTTTCATATTGATCAAGACTTTTTTTAGAAGTCGCAAACTTAATATTTTCAATCGTGGTCCTCTCAAGGGCGCTTTGAATTTTTGGCAGATTTTTTGTAAACCATGTTTTATCAAAAAGCTTAGAGGTAAAAATAAACTTTCCGCCGCTTTCCATAAGCTTATCGTCAAGAACAAGAGTGCACTCTTTTAAAAGAGTATTTTTGCCAAACCCGCCGTTATTAAATTTATTCGCATTAAAAACAGAGACCTTGCCAAGTTTTTTTTCAAGAGACTCCAAAAACCCGCTAAAGCTCTTCGCCTCTTTTATAGATTTTTCAATCTCTCTAAAAACTGTATCATCATAAACGGAAAAATAGTTATTTCCTTTTTTGACAAGCCAGTCTCTACGCTTCTGCTCTTTAGTCAAAGAGAGAATATTATAGTTGTCAAAGGGGCTGGATAAATTATTGTCATAGTTTATTTTCTCTTGAATTGCTTCAATGCGGGGGAAATCGGCATATCCGCGATAAAGTCGCAAATCTCTCTCACCATCGAGCTGAGATCCGTTTATAACTGTACAGTGAATGTGTGGCTTATTGTCATCCCAATGGATAACACTTAACATCTCCAACTCATTAGAGTTATAGTTTTTAAACATCATCTCTCTGAATTGGAAATAATAATCCATTATCTCATCTTTGGTAAGATTTTTTTCCTTAAACGAAAGAACATAAGAGTAGTGGGATATCTTTTTTTTTGGATTAGCCAAAAGCATAGCTTCGGCAATAGAATCAATCCGCCGCGCATTTCCCTCAATAATGGTAAAAGCGTTTTCGTCGCGATCTGTCAAATATTTTCCAAAATCAATGCTAGAACTAGCTCTTACATTTATTATCATTTTAACGCTCCGTGCAAAGAGTCGCTTTTATCTTTTTTCTAACAGAAAACTCCAGAACGGCGGCTAATATAATAAAGATAACACCGTACCAAATACTCCATGTTAAAAGTGTATCGTTAAAAAATCTAGTAAACTGCTCCTGTTCCGCAATATCTTTAAAAACAAAAGAGATGCGGTCATTGCTATATATAATGTTTTTCATATCAGAGATAAAAAAACCTAAAAACATATGATAAAGAATTTGCAGCCCGGCAAACCAAAAGGTGAGATAAAGTGAGCCACGAACCCAAACGCTCATATTTCTTAATCGCCAACGCTCTTT
>JAUPLZ010000296.1 GCA_030836705.1 Campylobacterota bacterium | reverse complement strand
GTCCGATCTTCTATGAAAATTAATGAGTTGCTAGCAATTGCCGCAAAATAATTCATATGAAGCCATATTCTCTCTTTTTCCAGTGAGTAAGCAAGTAATATCTCGGCTTCTAATTTTGGTCTTTGGCATACAAATTTTAACTCTTTTGCGGCAATTTCTAGCAACTCATTAATTTTCATAGATGTTTTTCTTTTGTAAATATATGTAATAATTGTATCCAAATAGAACAAAAGGAAAGTTTTTTGACAATATTATTTGATTTGGATGGAACTGTTATAGACTCTACGGAAGCTATATTAGAATCTTTTGCTGTTTCACTTAAAAAATATCAGTTTGGCGATGTTGATGAATCTAAAATAAAAAATCTTATCGGATATCCCTTAAGTATAATGTTTGAAGAGTTAGGCGTAGAAAAAGAAAAAATTAATGATTTTGTACTTGAGTATAAAAAGCATTACAGGATTATCGCAAATGAAAAAACGATTCTGCTTCCGATGGCAAAAGAGGCTATTGAGCTAGCTTTTTCCTTTGCTACCTTGGGAGTTGTAACAACAAAAACAGCAAGCTATTCAAAGGATATATTAAACAATTTGCAAATCGGGCATTATTTTAAAGATATTGTAGGTTTTGAGGATGTCTCAAATCACAAACCGCATCCGGAACCGATTGAAAAAGCGGTTACAAATTTAAAAGCAGATAAAAGCAAAACATGGATGATAGGTGATACAAAAATGGATATCATAAGTGCCAAATCAGCAAATGTAAATTACATAGCAGTAAGTAGTGGGTATGAAGATGTTAATAGCCTTTTGGAGCATTCAAATATAATAAAAAGTAATATATATGAAGCTGTGGAATTTTTAAAAAATAACCATAAGTAAACATTGGTTAAGTTTTGTTACAAATGGGTAGCATGTAAAGCTTATATTAAGAATCGCTTAATTAAAATGTGCGCACTCTATGTAAGATTCATTTAGTAAGGATAAATAATGCTTGAAATAAGATGGCACAGCCGTGCAGGACAAGGCGCTGTAACAGGAGCTAAAGGGCTTTCTGACATATTGGCGGCTGAAGGAAAATATGTGCAGGCATTTTCTGTATATGGGGCTGAAAAAAGAGGCGCCCCGATGAATGCATATAATAGGGTTTCTAATGAGAGAATTATAGATCACTCAAAAGCGATGATACCAGACTATGTACTTGTAATTGACCCGTCTTTGGCTTTTGGTGATATTACCTACGATACAAAACCTAGTACAAAATATATTATAACAACGCACATGAGCAAACAAGAACTTATTGAAAAAGCTCCGGCTTTAAAGGGAAAAGAGGTGTATGTTGTTGATTGTATCAAAATAAGCCTAGATTCAATTGGAAGAGCTATTCCTAACACGCCGATGTTGGGTGCTTTGATGAAAGTTTCTAATCTGTTTGGTATAGAAGAATTTAAATCTGCTATTGCAAAAGTATTGAAAAAATTTCCAAAAAATGTTATTGAGGGAAATCTAAAAGCAATACATACTGCTTATAACGAAGTAAACTAAAGGATTGATAATGACTGAAGAACATCTGTTAAAAGGCTGGGATGAGTTTGAACCTGGCGCTTTGCTTTATTCTTTTGAAGAGGCAAAAACTAGAAAACATCATGAGAACAATTCTGTATTTCACTCTGTTGCTGATTGGAGAGCAGAAAAACCTGTTTTTAATGGAGAGCATTGCATAAATTGTCAATTTTGCTGGATATTTTGCCCAGATACATCTATTATTTCAAAAGATGAAAAGTTTAGCCATGTTGATTATATGCATTGCAAGGGATGCGGAATTTGTTCAGATGTATGTCCGACAAACCCAAAATCGCTTGTTATGTTTTCAGAGCAAGTACCAAACGAAGAGGCTTTGAGAAATTGGCCGAAAAAAGATACAAAGAAGGATGCTTAATGGCAAATAATAGACCTGTTCAAACAAGAGTTGTATGGGATGGAAATATGGCGGCATCGGTTGCGATGAAGCAAGCGCAAATCGATGTAGTGGCTGCTTATCCTATTACGCCATCTACTCCAATTGTTCAAAATTATGCACAATTTTTGGCTGATGGTGAAATTAAGGGCGGCGAATTTGTTATGGTTGAGTCTGAGCATTCTGCTATGAGTGCTTGTGTTGGTGCTGCTGCAGGTGGCGGTCGTGTTGCTACTGCAACTTCATCACAGGGTTATGCTTTGATGATTGAAGTTCTTTATCAAGCTAGCGGTATGAGACTGCCTATTGTTATGAATGTTGTAAACAGAGCTTTAGCTAGCCCACTTAATATTCATGGAGACCATAGCGATATGTATCTTGGTAGAGATGCCGGCTGGATAAATCTTTGTGCGTTTAATCCTCAAGAGGCTTATGATTTGAATTTAATGGCGTTTAAAGTCGCAGAGGATTTAAATGTAAGGCTTCCTGTTGCAATTAATCAAGATGGTTTTTTAACAAGCCACACTATGGAAGTCGTAGATTCTTTTGAAGATGAAGATGCGTATAAATTTATAGGCGATTATATTGCAAAAAATCCAATGCTTGATGCCAATAATCCGGTTACATATGGTGCACAAACTGAAGGGGAGTGGCACTTTGAACACAAGATGAGACAAAACTATGCAATAGTAAACTCAATAGATGTAATTAAAAAAGTGTTCAAAGATTTTGAAGAGTTTTCCGGAAGAAAATATAGCGTTATTGAAACACACAAAGTTGAGGATGCTGATGAGATAATTGTCGCCATCGGAAGTGTTGTCGGAACAGTCGAGATGACTATTGACAAACTAAGAGCAGAAGGTAAAAAAGTAGGCTTGGTTGCTATTAGATCATGGAGACCTTTTCCTAAAGAAGAGGTTGCGAATGCTATTAAAAATGCAAAAACAATCGCTGTTTTGGATAGATCTGCTCCAATGGGTACGACCGGTGCGCTTTATAATGAAATAGCTGCTGTTATGGTTGAGAATGGCATAAAGGCAAATCTACTAGATTATATTTACGGTCTAGGCGGTCGTGATACCACTTTAGAGCATATCACTTCAATATTTAAAGATGCTAATGATTGTACTATTGCTGGCAAGCGAGTTAAACCAGTTGTTCAAACCATTAATTTGCGCGGTAAAACGCTCACATTTTATTAATCAAGGAAAATTGTTATGAGCGAAATTAAAAAAATTAAAAACCTTAAAGAATTTTCGACAACAGTAGAGAGATTCCAGGGCGGTCACAGATTGTGCCCAGGGTGTTCTCACTCTATTATTGTTAGAGAAATGGTAAATGCGACTGATGATAATATTGTGGTTTCTACGGCGACTGGATGTCTTGAGGTTTGTACTTCAATTTATCCATATACAACATGGGATCTTAGCTGGTTGCATATCGGATTTGAAAATGCTGCCGCTGGTATTTCCGGAACAGAAGCAATGCATAGAGCTTTAAAAAATAAAGGCAGAAGTTACAGCGATAAACCTACAAAATTTATAGCTTTTGCTGGCGATGGCGGTACTTATGATATTGGTTTTCAATCGCTTTCAGGTATGGCTGAAAGAGGACATGATGTTATATATGTTTGTCTTGATAATGAAGGATATATGAATACAGGCGGACAAAGAAGCTCGTCAACACCTCCAGGAAGTGCTACTACGACCTCTCCGGCTGGAAAAGTAAGTTATGGTGAGAAAAAGCTAAAAAAAGACATGATTCAAATCATGGCAGCTCATGGATGTGAGTTTGTAGCGCAAGTTGCACCAAACAAATGGAAAGATTTAGTTTCTAAAATCCAAAGAGCTTATCAGGCAAAAGGTCCTGTTTATATCAATGCAGTAAGTCCATGCCCTACTGAATGGAAATTTACTCCAGAAAGAGGAATGGAAATAGCTGATCTAGCGGTAGATAGTTGTGTTTTTCCACTTTATCAAATAGAAAACGGAACAAAACTAACAGTTACTTATAAGCCTAAGAAAAAGATAACAGTTGAAGAGTATTGTGCAGCTCAAGGCAGATTTAAACATCTGTTTAGACAAGAGTTTAGCCATGTTATTGATGATTGGCAAAAAAGAGTAGATGCGAATTGGGAGTATCTGCTAAAAAGAGAGGAGATGGGGATATAAATCCCATCTCTTTATAGTTTTATTTATCTTCACACCATTTTGTGATTTTTGACCAGTTAAAATCAAAGAATTTTTCTATATATTTTTTTTGATGTGGTATCGTGCAATTTGAGCAATCCTGATGAATCTTATTATCAACTTCTATAAAACGACCGTATTTTGAACTTATAGCGCAAGTACTCATTTGTATTTTTTTGCCTTTTTTTATT
>JAUPLZ010000295.1 GCA_030836705.1 Campylobacterota bacterium | reverse complement strand
GAGCGTGCGCGCGACCTCAAAATCACTCAAAAAATATATAAATTTATCCTCCAAATTTCTACCTGATTTAATAAAATTTTGAGAAGTTTTTTAAGAGCAAGAATAAATCTTGAAAATCGTTTTGGATGATTTTTTATTTTTATCGCTATCGCTCTTTTTTTGCTGTTTAGAAAAGAGAGGGTTATCTCTTAATCAGCAAAAGTTATCAAGCGTATAGATTAATTTAAATCATCAGGAGTTGTTAGAGCCGTAACGCTTCGCTCTATCCTGCGGATGTATGTTACAATTTCGATAAAAACAAGGGATTGCAATGGCTTACGGTATAGCGTTTGATATGGACACTAATTGCTACAAAGACTATATTAAAGCTCTCTCCGATGATACAGACGAGATAGCAGCAGAAAATAAAGCCAAAAGTCGTTTAGCTAAAGTTTACAAAGAAATTGAACAAGCAATGTCTATTGCAGGATTTATAAGACTTCAAGGAAGTGTGTACAGAAGCGATAAAGATGATATCGATGCTGTATTTGACGCTGTTGAGGAATTAAGCAAGATTGATGGCTTTAACGATTGTGTCAGCAGTGTTCACGGTTTCAGAATGGATGGGTGGAGTGACCTTAAACGCCGATTGCGTTAAAAACCACTCTCACAACCTCTACAATCAATTTTTACTCTTGCCCCATACATTTCCATTAAAAATCAATTAAAATCGTTTTTAGGGCTGTTTTTGTTAGTTTTATGAGTATTTTTCGATGATTAAATTTTCAATTAGTTCTGAATAGGTTGAATTTTTGATATTTTTTAAACTTTTTAGTTTTTCGTGAGCTTCTGCTGAAATGTAGATTTGAACTTTTTTAGCTCCAGTGTCTTTTTTGCGTTTAATAAATGCTCTCTGTCTCTTTTTTATACTCTCACTAGACTCTTTTGCCCTTGTTGCTATTTTTTTACTTCTAGGTGCTTCTTTGTGCTGTTCTTGAGTGATTTTAATTTTATACTTTTCAAAGTACTCAAGAAAAATATTAATTATCACCTCGTTCGTTGCTTTGCTTATTCTTGAGAGTATTTGATTTTTGATTTTATTATTAATTTTTTTGTCTAGCTTTTCGTAATGCTCAATAACTGCTCCTAGTTCATTTTTTATTAATATTTTTATGATTTTTATAGCTATTGAGTTCATTGATTTTGTTCCTGTAAATTTATTAATATCGTTATAATATAACGGGTTATTTTTTCTTAATTAATTTCTGCTTTTTTCGCAAAGAATGGGCGCCCGTAAGGGACTTACGGGTATTTGCGAAAAAAGCCTTGTCAAATTATCAAAAGTTTTCAGAAAAATATTCCTACTTCTTTTTTTGATGTTAAAAAAGCAATCCTTGTTTAAGGCATATAAGTTTGTCATCTAATGCTAATTGATACAAATGCGTCCATATTTCTTTGCTTCTACTTGCATTAAAATCTTGACCAAATTTGTCATATAAGATACCTTTTTCTGATACTGAGATAATTATTTTTTTGCCATTATTTTTATCTATTGCTTGTAATAAATCTTGATTAACAAATTTTTTTCTTATATGTGCAATGAAGCTTTTTTCGTTGTTTAGGTAGTTGTTTGATCCTTTTTCATTCTCTTTAATGGTTATAATTAATCTATCTACTTTACGCCCTATTTTCTGCTCTTTATATTCAAATTGAATATCTGTTTTTGCTTTGAATTGTTGCTTTGCTTTGTCGATTATGTGCTGTTTAATATGACTTGAATATTGATAACTATCTGGTATCTCGAAAAGCTCTCTTAATTTCTTTATATCAAGTTCGAATGTATAGCTTTTTGCTTTTTCATTGTAGCGTTGATACTCACTCCATTTATCCACAAAAAGCTCATATAATCGTATTACATACGCACTTTTTAAGAGTAGAATGTTTTTTATATCATAGGTTAAAAAGTTGTTCTTTAACTGCAGTAAATAAGGTTTTAAATTACGATGTATCTCAAATTTTAATATGCTTGTATTTGGCTCGTGTTCTGCGTATGTAGTCCAATTATAAACACTATTGCCTATGATAAATGGTTTACTCATTAGTCCTTTTGCAATGTCAAGATAATATTTTTTATCTTTATGTTGGCTGTCTGTAAGTTGCTGCAAATCCTTAATATCTATTGCATATTTATAAAAATCATCATCTGTAACTTTTATCATTGCTATAAGAGTTGATACAAGTTTGATTTCAATCTCATTCAGAGAGTATCTAGCATTATGTATCAGCTCTTGATGTTTTTTTATGATGTTGTTCTTGTTATTGTCAATTTTAACTGCTATTTCTTTCATTATGTAACCTCAAATATTTACTACATATTATAATTGATAAAATCTTATATGTAACTTATCTTTTTATGCTACATATTATTCCCCATTTTTTACATATTATTCCCCATTTTTTACATATTATTCCCCATTTTTTACATAATAGATTGAGTCAAACCTCGTAAAATAGGGATTCTAAGGGGGTAACAAAGAACAAAGATTAGAATTTAACAAAGCTAGAGCGTGCGCGCGACCTCAAAATCACTCAAAAAATATATAAATTTATCCTCCAAATTTCTACCTGATTTAATAAAATTTTGAGAAGTTTTTTAAGAGCAAGAATAAATCTTGAAAATCGTT
>JAUPLZ010000294.1 GCA_030836705.1 Campylobacterota bacterium | reverse complement strand
CGGTTTTGGGCGACATAGTTGCAAACAATTCACAAGAAAACACGATATCAGTGGGGAATCTAAGATATGCACAAACCGCTCCGACGCAAAGAAAACAAATAAGGATTATTCCAAACAGAGATATTTATATCACCATAAAGACAGACGAATGTGCGGTGGTAGGTCACATAAAAGATATCTCTTTAACATCTGTTTGCATAAGACTAAATAATATTGAAAAAGTAAAAACCGAAGACAGGATAAGCGGTGAATTTAATCTTTTTAAAGATGATAAAAATAACAAAATTACAATCGAAGGCTATATTCATGATATAAAAAAGATAAAAAACGAGTACTTTACAGTAGTAGTTTTTACCACAACAAAAGAGTGTGACAAAAAACTCTCTGAATACATTTCAACACAGCAAATAGAAACAATAAGAGAGTTTAAAAATATAGTGAATTCATACACTATTTAGCCACTTTTAACCTAAGCCTAAAACCAATTCCGGAGGTATAGCCCACCTCCGAAAAAATAATAGAACCATTAGAGTCAAGCACGAAGGTTGTCGGAAATGCTTTTACTTTAAAATCTCTGCTTATATTGCCGCTTTTATCGTTTATCGTTGCGAAAGAATAGCCTTTTTCGCCCATATACCCTCTTACATCTTCATCACTGCCAGAGTTTACGGCAATAGTTAAAACCTGAAACTCTTTTGACAACTCATCTATGGCGCTTGATTGCAGTTTGCAAGTCGGACACCACGACGCCCAAAAATATATAATAACAGGCTTGCTTTTATAATCATTCAAAGAGACGCTTTTTCCGTCCAAAAGCTTCACATCTATGGATATCTTCTCGTTTATCGCGGGACTTCTTAAATAACTGACAATATTCGATATCAAAAAAAGCGCCAAGCCAAACAATAATAAATTTTTCAAAAACTTCTTTATAGCACTCATCCTAAACCTTGATTAGATATAATCCATTTTATGAAAAAGAAGCTATTATCATTATTAATAAAAAAACCGGTAATTATCATCTTAGTCGGCTTTATAGCCTGTTTAGTTTATTCTTATGAGTATTTTATAGCAAGACCGCAGATGGTTTATATGGGCATACCAAAAACCAATGAGTCTTCAACAAAAACTTTTACAAGAATATTTAGAAACGATGGTTTTATGGTTGGCTATTCCGATGTGCGGGGCAATCCTTTGTGGGTAAGCTACAAACTTACAAAAATCCCCCCAAGTTCAAAAAACCTAAAAAGACCGCAAGGATTTAATAGAGATTGGCGCGCTTTTGGCTTGGTATCGCACGACTCTTACACAAACAGCAGATACGATAGAGGTCATATGGCGCCAAACCATGCTATCAGCAGACTATACGGCGAAGATGCACAACATGATACATTTTTGATGACCAATATTACTCCGCAAAAACCAAAGCTAAATCAAAGAGTATGGCAGAAATTAGAGATTTTGGAAATTCAAAAATTTATAAGACTATTTGATGAGGTATGGGTTTATACAGGACCTATTTTTGATGATGATGTGAAGCGGCTAAATACTTCATTTTTTGTCGAGATTCCAGATGGCTTTTATAAAATTTATATAGGATTAAACAAAAACGAACTTCCGAAAACCCTAGCCTTTAATATACCTCAAACAGTAAAAGGATATGAGAATCCATATAATTTTATCACCACGATAAAAGAGATTGAAACTCTAAGCGGCTTTGATTTTTTTCATGAGCTAGATGACAACTTAGAAAACGAAATAGAGAACAACATCACAAAAGAAAGCTGGGGAATAAACTAACCGTTACTCCCTTTTTTTGCCTAGATTTTGTATGATAGTTTCTTTCATCAGTCTTAGAGTTTGATCATAAATTTCAAGTCCTTTACTTTCTAACTCTTCGTATTTTTCAGTCGCATTCTTAAGCTTTTCTTCTACTATCGGAAGCTGTTCGTTATACTCCCTTAGCTTTTCTTTTAATGCTTGCTCTGTATTGTTTACATTTAGATTGTTATAAAACTTCAGCGCCTTAGCAAAATCCTCTTTTTGCCCCGGTGTTCTAGCACCCCTTCTTCCTCTGTCTACCATTTCAATAAGAGCAAGAGCTATTTCTCCTTTTGGAGCAAACTGCAAAATTCTCTTCTCTTCACTGTGCTCACCATCTTCGTTTAAAGCAATGTCACACAATAA
Organism: Campylobacterota bacterium; assembly: GCA_030836705.1. GTDB lineage: Bacteria > Campylobacterota > Campylobacteria > Campylobacterales > SZUA-545 > JAUPLZ01. Next base: position 644 of record JAUPLZ010000294.1, on the reverse strand, counting down.
TGAGGCGTCGTATTTTTTCAAAGATGACAAACTCATATTAAAGGCTTTTCTTATTGCAACTATATTTTTTTTGATACCGTTTACTTTTTTTGTATAGCCGTCAAGCGTTGCTTTCTCTTCTTTTAATGCTTTCTCTCTTTCAATTTTTGCCTGCCTTACCCTCATCCAGAGTTGGTCTGGTTTTGTGGCTACGCTATTTCCTTTGTTTATTTCCAAAATAGGCTTATATAATCTTGTGCCTTTTACCGCTTCGTGTATTATGGACGGTATCTGCGTCATGGTTGCTCCGCTTCCTGCACACTCTAAAAAACTATCGGCAATGACATCTCTTAAAACATCCGAATATTTTCTTTCATATCCAAGCGCCATTGACTCTATAAATTCGTCGCATTTACTTGAACTCATAATCTCATTTATGATATCTTTTGGCATATTTGGAACAGTCTCTAAATACGCTCTTGACTCATCCTTTAGCACATTTTTTACAGCCTCAATGACATTTTGCATTTTAAAATTATCATACGAATCAAGAAAAGCGAAATTAAGCTTCTCTTTTGCATCGGAATTAAACACTATCTCTTTAAAAATCTGCTTCGCTAGAAACTCTTTTTCGCTTTTTGAACTTACTTGAAGAACATCTTTTT
>JAUPLZ010000293.1 GCA_030836705.1 Campylobacterota bacterium | reverse complement strand
GTTGGTGGCGATAGTGTTTATAGTCTCATATGCTAATTATCTTTGGAGCAAATATAAAAAAAAGAGTGAAAAGAAAGAGCTGGATAAATTCCTTGATAGCTTTCAATCCGTAAAAAATGAAAAAGACTATGCCAAGCTTTTGGGTGAAAATCCGGAAGCAATAAGTTCTTTGATGTTGTTGGCATCTATTTACTATAAGAGCGGAAATCATGAAGAGGCTATTGCTATTTATTTGATTTTGCTTGAATACATAAAAGAAAAAGATAAAAAAATAGAAGTTTTATCGATGCTTGGTAAGACCTATTACAAAGCCGGTTTTTTGCATAGAAGCAGAGATATTTTAAAGGAGTCTTTGAGGTTGAAGCCACGAAATCAAGAGGTGCTAAAAGTCCTGCTTGTTATACTTGAAAGACTAAAGGAGTATAGCAATGGATTTGGTGTTTTGGAATCTCTTGAAGAGCTTGGTGAGAGTGTCGAAAAAGAGAAGAATTTTTTAAAAGTTTTTTTGATTATAGAGGATGCAAAAATGCAAGATTCTATAAAAATAGATAAACTAAAAGAGCTTTTAAAAGGGGCGCCGTATACTGCGCATACTATTATGGAGTTTTTGTTTTTTAAGTCTACTAAGGATGCTTGGGAGATGCTTGAGTTTATAAACATAAATGACATTATCGATATTTTATGGGTGCTTGCGCCTAGCGATGTAGAGCAGGAAAAAATCAAAAATATAGCTATTTTAAATGAACTTTTTAGCGCAAGAGGCGTTGTGGATACGGCAAAAAAAAGCGAAATATTTGAATTTGATATTTTGATAAATTTACAAGAGAAAAAAGAGATAGCTGATTTGACTTTTGAGTATTCTTGCGAATGCTGCAAACAGGTTTTTCCTGTTTATTTCCACAGATGTCCTAGTTGTTTTAGTGTGGCTAGATGCAAAATAGAGCCTATTTTAACCAAAAAATCCGATTCGTATTTTATGGGCGAACTCGCATGAAAAATATAGAGATTTTTACTGACGGTTCATCGCTCGGCAATCCCGGTGCCGGAGGCTGGTGTGCCATACTTAGATATAAACAAAATGAAAAGATTTTCTCAGGCAATCAAGCCGATGCTACGAATAATCAAATGGAACTAAAAGCCGCTATAGAGGCAATCAAACAATTAAAAGAGCCTTGCAATATAACGCTTACGAGCGATAGCAGTTATGTTACAAGAGGGATTAATGAGTGGCTTCATGGTTGGATAAAAAAAGATTTTAAGGGAGTTAAGAACCCGCAGATGTGGAAAGAACTTGTAGAGGTTTTGAAAAATCACAAAATAAAAGCCTTTTGGGTAAGGGGTCATGACGGTCATGAGGAAAATGAAAGATGCGATAAAATAGCGCAAGAAGAAGCCCAAAAAATCAAGGAAAAAAGATGATTACGGAATATGAAGAATTACAAGAACTTCTTAGATATCGCTTTAAAAATCCATCTTTTTTAAAAGAGGCGCTGACTCATAAAAGTTGCAAAAGCGAGTATAGCAACGAGAGGCTGGAGTTTTTAGGAGATGCAGTGCTTGATCTTGTCGTCGGAGAATATCTTTTTTTTCATCTTCCAAAAGCAACAGAAGGAGAGATGTCAAAAATAAGGTCTTCTATAGTTAACGAAGCGGGATTCGCAAAACTTGCAAAAGCGCTTAAGCTAGATAAGCACATAAGACTTTCAAATGCGGAAGAGAATAATAACGGCAGAGAAAAGATCTCTATTCTCTCGGATGCTTTTGAGGCGGTTATGGGGGCTATTTATCTTGATAGCGATTATAGCAATGTTTCTAAAATTACAAATAGAATGTTAGAGGAGCTTTATCCGAAAATAAATCTTAAAGAGCTATTTAGGGATTATAAGACTACTCTTCAAGAGGTTACGCAGGCAAAATTTGGCGTAATTCCGGATTATGAGCTTCAAAATACAAGCGGTCCTGATCATGAGAAAGAGTTTGAAATAGCGCTTATGATAAACGGCGTTGAGTATGCTAGGGCAAGCGGCAAGAGCAAGAAAGCGGCACAACAAGAAGCGGCAAAAAAAGCATTAGAAAAATTAAAAGGTTAATGTGGTGAATAGATTTGGAGAGAGATTTAGCATAAGCACTTTTGGCGAGTCGCACGGCAAGGCAATCGGGTGTATCGTGGACGGCGTTCCTGCTGGATTAGAGATAGATGAAGAGTTTATACAAAAAGAGTTAGATAGAAGAAAACCTGGACAAAATGCCTATGCGACAGGCAGAAAAGAGAGCGACAAAGTAGAAATACTAAGCGGTGTTTTTGAAGGCAAAAGCACAGGAACGCCAATAGCTATGATTATTTACAACACGGATCAAAAAAGCGCCGATTATTCAAATGTCAAAGATATTTTTAGACCGGGGCATGCGGATTTTACATATTTTCACAAATATGGCATAAGAGATTATAGAGGCGGAGGGCGAAGCAGTGCCAGAGAGACCGCTGTAAGAGTTGCTGCCGGCGCAATAGCAAAGATGCTTCTTAAAACGCTTGATATTGAAGTAAGAGGCGGAGTTTTTCAAATAGGAGATATCAAAGCCGCAAAGTGTGATTTTGAAAATGTTAACACCAGTGAAATATATGCGATAGACAAAGGCGTAGAAGAGTTGCAAAAAAATGCTATTTTGGAGGCAAAAAACGCACATGATTCAATAGGCGGCGCTGTTTATATCAACATAAAAAATGCTCCAATCGGTCTTGGAGAGCCACTTTATTATAAACTTGACGGCGTGCTGGCGGAGGCTATGATGGGAATAAACGCCGTAAAAGCGGTCGAGATAGGCGAGGGGTTCAACAGCGCATCGTTAAAAGGCTCGCAAAATAATGACGAGATAAGAAAGAGCGGTTTTTCAAGTAATAATGCGGGCGGGATTCTAGGCGGAATAAGCAATGGCGAGGATATCGAGATGAGGGTTTATTTCAAGCCGACCCCTTCTATTTTTTCCGTGCAAAAAACAGTAGATATAAAAAATAATGAGGTCGAATTAAGTCTAAAAGGGCGGCATGATCCATGCGTGGCTATTAGGGGGTATGTAGTAGCAGAAGCTATGGCGGCACTCGTGATAGCGGATATGCTTCTTTTGAACCTTGGAAGAAGGGTTGATGATTTGAAAAAGATTTATAGAAAACCTAATGATATTTTTGATTCAGAGTTTATTGGAGAGATTGATGCGTGATTATATTTTTACTTCAGAGTCTGTGACAGAAGGGCATCCGGATAAAATCGCGGATCAAATAAGCGATGCAATACTTGATGAAATACTCCAAAAAGATAAAAATGCAAGAGTCGCATGCGAGACTCTCATATCAAACGGTCTTTGTCTTATTTCAGGCGAAATCAAAACAAACTCATATGTTCCGATAACCGATATTGCTAGAAATACAATTAGAGAGATAGGGTATACAAACGCAGAAATCGGATTTGATTATAGAAGCGCAGGCGTTCTAACGGCGATAGGGGAACAAAGTCATGATATCTCAATAGGCGTTGAAAAAGAGGGCGGAGTAATAGGAGCCGGAGACCAAGGAATTATGTTTGGCTATGCTTGCAATGAAACCAAAAACTACATGCCTTTGCCTATTACGCTGGCTCACGCTATTACAAAAAAAATGGCAGAGGTTAGAAAAAATGGGGTTTTGCCATTTTTAAGACCAGACGGAAAGTCGCAAGTTAGTATCGAATACAAAAACAATAAGCCGTTTAGAGCTACCGATATCGTTGTTTCGGCTCATCATGCACCGGAAATAGAGCAAAAAAAACTAAAAGAGGCAATTATAAAAGAGGTAATAAATCCGGTTATAGAAGATAGCTTGTTAAAAGATGCAAACTTTCATATAAATCCGACGGGGCTTTTTGTAAGAGGCGGTCCGCAGTCGGATACGGGACTTACCGGCAGAAAAAATATAGTCGATACTTACGGCGGAAGCTGCCCTCACGGAGGCGGTGCGCTTAGCGGAAAAGACCCAAGCAAAGTTGATAGAAGCGCATCTTATATGATGAGATATGTTGCAAAAAATATAGTAGCTTCAGGTGCGGCGGAAAAGATAACCATACAGATTTCATACATGATAAGCGGAACCGCTCCTATTTCGCTGATGATTGATTGTCACGGCACGAATAAAATAGATGAGGCAAAGATTTTAGAGTGCATAAAAGAACTTTTTGATTTAACGCCGTCTGGGATTATAAAAAAACTAGATCTTCTAAGACCGATATATAAAAAAACAGCTGCTTATGGGCATTTTGGAAGAAGTGAAAACGAGTTTAGCTGGGAAAAAATAGATGCCGTGCAAGATATAAAGAGATATTTAAATATTTAAAGAGTTTGAATGCAAGAAGAAGTTATAACTATTCAAAAATATGCGGTAGTAAACAAGCTTACTATTTTTCAGGTCATAAAAAAAATTAACGCCGGTGAATTGGAGTCATTCAAGAAGGACGGTCAAACTTTTATAGTTATAAAAAATCGCTCCGTTGAACCAAAAGCACCGCAAAAAATGAGGCGAAGCGAACTTAGTATTGAGGATAAAGAGACGATGCTTTGGGTGCTGAGCGAGTGCGAATACGGTACGCTAACGCTTTTTGATGATGAATTTCCTTATGGTGTGCCGCTTAATTTCGCATGGGATGATGATGGCGTGGTTTTTCATGGCGCACTTGAAGGTAAAAAAATAGAGCTTATCAAAAAAAATCCAAAAGCTTCGTTTTGTGCGGTTAAAAGCTACTCTTTGATTCCTTCGTATTTTAGCGATACCAATTCAGCCTGTCCTGCGACGCAACACTTTGCAAGCGTGATGATAAGAGGGGTTGTCGAGATTATAAATAACGGCGAAAGCAAGGCAAAAGCGCTTAACCTTCTTATGCAAAAGCTTCAACCTGAAAAAGGGTATGAGACAATAGAGTACAAAAATCCAATTTATACAAAAATGCTCGACAAAACCTCTGTTTTTAAACTAATTGCACAGGATGTTGGTACAAAAATCAATGTCGGTCAAAGCGCATCGACTCAAAAAAGAGAAAAAATCATAGAAAAATTAACCCAAAGAAAAACAAGCAGAGATATTGAGACGCTAAAGATTATAAATAGTTTGAATAATCAAAAATAAACAACCCATTCTAGGCTGTTTATTTTCTGTATCTATCAAGCCAGACCATGATGCCCTTTTGGACATGCAGGCGGTTTTCTGCCTCTGCAAAAATAATATCCGCATTCTCTTCAAAAACCTCTTCTGTCACCTCTTCATTTCTGTGAACCGGCAGGCAGTGAAGAAGTTTGGCGTTTTTTGATGCAAGATTCATCATTTTTTTATCGATAGTAAAGCCTGCAAAATCTTTTTCTCTTTGTTTTTGCTCACTCTCTTGCCCCATCGATGCCCATACATCGGTTGTGACTATGTCCGCATCTTTTATAGCTGCATGCGGGTCGTTTGTGTAGATTATTCTTGCTCCCGATTCTTTTGCAAATTTTTGCGCATCTAAAACCATCTGTTCTTTTACTTCGTAGCCTTTTGGAGTAGCGATTCTTAGCTCAAATCCAAGCTTGCTAGCAAGCATCATCCAGCTATGCGTCATGTTATTGCCGTCGCCAATGTATGCTACTTTTGATTTTTCACCAAAACCGAATTCAAGCATCGTAAGATAATCAGCCATAAGCTGAACAGGATGGTAATCATCTGTAAGTCCGTTGATAACTGGCACTTTTGAGTATTTTGCAAACTCTTCTAGCTTTGATTGTTCATAAGTTCGTATCATAACCATATCAACCATTCTGCTTATGACTCTTGCGGTGTCTTTCATTGGCTCTCCGCGACCTAGTTGAATGTCGTTTGATGATAAAAATAGAGCCTGTCCGCCTAGCTGATACATGCCGACTTCAAAACTTACTCTCGTTCTTGTGCTTGATTTTTCAAAAATCATGCCGAGTGATTGGTTTTTTAAAAAAGGAGTCTCTCTTCCTGCTTTTAGTTCGTTTTTGATCTCGCTAGCGATATCAATCATCTCTAGTATCTCTTTTTTTGTAAAGTCTTTTAGGCTTAAAAAATGTCTCATAAACTCTCTCCGTTTAGAAGCTTTGCAACCTCTTTTGCGTGGTAACTTATAATGATATCGGCTCCGGCCCTTTTGAACGCAATCATGGTTTCCATAAGTATTCTCTCATAATCAATAACTCCCGCTTTTGCCGCTGCTTTTAGCATGGCGTATTCGCCGCTTACATTATAAACAGCCATCGGCAGTGATGTCGTGTCTTTTATTTTTCTTATTACATCAAGATAAGCAAGTGCCGGTTTTACCATCAGAATATCAGCCCCTTGCATTTCGTCTTCTATGCTTTCTGCTATGGCTTCTCTAAGGTTTGCAGGATTCATTTGGTAGCTTTTTCTATCTCCAAACGAAGGAGCCGATTCCGCTACATCTCTAAAAGGTCCGTAATACGCGCTGGCAAATTTTGTAGAGTAGCTCATTATCGGCAGATTTTCATATCCGTTTGCGTCAAGAGCTTCTCTTAATGTTTCTATAACTCCATCCATCATACCGCTTGGCGCTATCATATCGACTCCGGCTTTTGCGTGAACTAATGCTTGTTTGGCTGAAATTTCTAGGGTTTTATCGTTATCTACGGTTTGATTTTTTATATCAAGAATTCCGCAGTGTCCATGGTCTGTGTATTCGCAAAAGCAAAGGTCTGTTACTACAAAAATATCTGGCGCAAAGCTTTTTATTTTTCTTACCGCTTCTGCGATTATGCCGTGTTCGCAAAGTGCGTCGCTGCCGACACTATCTTTTACTTTTGGTATGCCAAAAAGTATTATTGACTTTAGCCCCAATCTTTTTATATCATTTATCTCGTCTTCTAGCTTATCAAGGCTTATTTGAAATACACCCGGCATTGAAGATATCTCTTCTTTTATATTAACGCCTGCTTTTATAAAGAGCGGATAGATAAAATCCTCTTTTCTTACATGAGTTTCCTGCAACATATCTCTTAAAACAGGATTTATTCGGTTTCTTCTAAATCGTTTAAACATAGAAATTCTCCATAAAAACAAAGAGTGGATTTTATCTGAAATAAATAAAATATCAGCTAAACTGCCCCGCATGCTAACAGACATAGAGATATCAAACCAAGCAAATCTTCCGACAAAATACGGCACATTTTTTGTAAAAGCTTTTAAATATCAAGAAAAAGAACATCTTGCACTTTATACAAAAGAGCTGACTTGCAAAATTCCGCTTGTAAGGATTCATAGCGAGTGCTTAACGGGCGACGCTTTAGGAAGCAAAAAGTGCGATTGCGGAGAGCAGCTGGAATATGCGCTTAAGGCTATAAACAAAAGCGAATGCGGCGTCTTGATATACTTAAGACAAGAGGGACGCAATATCGGGCTTTTGAATAAGATAAACGCCTATAATCTGCAAGACCAAGGATTTGATACCATAGAGGCAAACCATCAGCTGGGATTTTCGGCGGATGAGAGAACTTACGAGGTTGCCGAATATATACTAGAATATCTCGGCATAAAAGAGATAGAGCTTCTTACGAATAATCCAAAAAAACTAGAATCTTTTCAAAATATAAAAATCGCAAAAAGAGTGCCAATCATCATAGACGCAAATAAGTACAATATTTTGTACCTAAAAACCAAAAAAGAAAAAAGCGGGCATCTGCTGTGAGTTTGCAAAAAATCAAAGAGTTAAATATCTCTCAAAGCCAAGATTTTTTTGAGAAGATTGACGGTTTCGCGACAATTTTATTGGAGTGGAATAAGGTTCACAATTTATCCGGTTCATTTACAAAAGAGAGCGTTTTTGCTCAGGTTTATGACTCTTTGTTTCCTATGAGTTTTTATGAGGGGTTTGAAGGTAGTGTGCTTGATATAGGAAGCGGTGCTGGATTTCCTGCTATTGCTCTTGCTATTGCAATGCCTAGCGTGAGTTTTACGCTTGTCGAGCCGTCAAAAAAAAGGGTTTCGTTTCTAAACTACCTAAAAATCAAGCTCAAATTAAATAATGTAACAATTATTGACAAAAGAATAGAAGAGTGCGAAAAGAAAATATACAATACAATTACCTCAAAAGCCGTCATGGATGCCGATAGGCTTTTGGCTCTAGTCGGCGATATGATGGATGAAAATAGCGTTAT
>JAUPLZ010000292.1 GCA_030836705.1 Campylobacterota bacterium | reverse complement strand
TTAGAATAACACAAGTATTATTTAAAAAGAAAAAAGCACAAAATAAATTTATGCTTTTAATCTGCTGCTCCATTTTTTTAAATTTTTGCAAGCAGAAAATTATAAAAAAAGGGACCTATGAAAAAACTCGGCAAGGGTTTTTTTTCGCATCTAGGCGAAAAATGCAAAAGCACCCTTTGCTAACGAGGGGGTTTTTAAACTGGGGGACACTCCCCCAAAACACGGCTTTTTGTTTTTGGCTTATTTAGTTTTCGTTTTCTTGCTTTTTTCATATCTTCATAAATTGCTTGTTCTAATTCTGTTATTGGTTTTTCAATATATTTTTTATTTAACAACTCATAAAACTTAACTTCATACAATTTATATTTTTCAGGATTTAAAAATTTATCTTCAATTTTTTCATCACTGAATTTTAATTCAGCTCTAACAGTTTTTATTATTCCACCATATGTAATCAATCTTGCATGATGCAAAGTTTTATCTAAAACCTTAAAATCTTCAATTGGCATATCTACAAGATCAGAAATTTTGACAGGATATTTACTAACTTCAGCAATTGCATTATTTTGTAAATCAACTGATTTACCATAAATTGAAGCTTCAGCTTCTGTTTTAGATTTTATTTTTTGCAATGCTATTTGTGTGCTTTCTGGAAATGTTGGATCAAAATATTTCAAGCACATATTCCACTCTCTCAAAATATCATTTTTTGTCATTTTCGATCTACAGTCATAAAGAAAATCAGGTTTAAGCAATAATAGAACATGAATATGCGGATGCAGTTCACCTCTTAATCTTGCATCTTTGTTTTGGGTTGTTTCTCTACTGCTCTGATATCCCAAAATAAAATCCTTAAATTTATATTTACTTGTTGATTTAACTAATAACTTGAATGCTTTATTCATTGTATCTTGACAAGTTTTATAATGTTCTACAGCTGGATTTTTAACTGTCAATGTTAAATGATACGCAATAAAATTTATGTTTTTAACATTTACAATATTGTCTAAAATATTATAAGTTTCAACAAACAATTTTCTACTTCTTAAAAAAGTGCAATTGCTACAAAATTTGTTTTTACATAAAAAAAATGGTTTCATTTTTTCGACAGAATCATTAAAATCATTATAACTAATTTGAGGATTATCCAATTTTTGATATTGAGAAAAATACTTTTCCAAAAAAAAACTACTAGCACAATGCAAAATATTATCTGCATATTTAGTATTTAATTGTTTGTATTTTGTTATTATTGATGTGTTGTTTTCAACATTTTTATTCATTTTTTCTAAAAATGTTTTTGGTTTTTTTGGCATGTAATCAAACTCCTAAAATATTTTTTAGTGTTTGATTTAAGTTTTTGAGTAAAATACTTATAAATTATTAGCAAATTTTTTTGTAGTTTGTTATAATTCTAATTGTAAAGAGTTTTTGGTGTCGTAATCAAAACTTAAATCAATCCCTAAAACTCGGTTTTTGCTGAACCGGGTTTTTTCATATATAGAGTTTATCACTTCCATATTTTCAATGCTCAAAAAACTATCAAAATATCAAAAAAAGAGCATTTTTTAAAAAACCATTCTCAAAATAGCACACAAAAAAAACACTTTATAAAGCCTTGATTTAATTAACTAAAATTGATGTTTTTAACTTTTCAATTCCAGCCCTATATTTCCATTATTATCAAGATATACAAATCTCAGTTAAAAATCACTCCAAAAACTGCCTTAAATTTTTCCAATTTTCATGCTTGGGGGGAAGTCTCCCACCCACAAAAAAACCCCCCTCATTAAAGGGTGTGTCAGGCTAGTGCCTTTTCATTTTTGCCCTTGATGGCAAAAATACCCCTTTCTTAATTTATCTCAATATCTGAGTTTTTTTTATTTTTGCTATAACTATTAATTATTTCAACGTTTTTATCTTTGGTTAATTTTGCATCGCTATACATTTGTTGTGTTGCTATACCGCTTGCTTTTAATTCTTCTCGTTGTTTTTTATAATTTGCTTCAATAATTTCTTTTGCTTTTTTAATTTTTTCGTCATCTATTTTAACAAAAGCACTAATTTCTCTTAAACCTAAAGCATTGAATAATTGCTGTATGTCGCTCAATTTGTCAAAATTTTCATTATTAGTTTTAGTTAATTCTTTATTTTTTGTTTTTAATTCAGTAATTTCATTTCGCAAAATTTTAACTATTCTTAAATTATCACTTTGTTGTTCTTGAATATTTTCATATTTTTTTACAACTTCATTAACTGCTTTAGTTTTAATTTTTTGTTGCTCTTTATAATCTTTGTGTTCTAATCGCTTATTTTTCCCAGGAGTGCCGCGTTCCATTTCTAAAGTTTCGGCAACTACTGTTTGTAAGCGTCTTAATTCAGCTTTATTCCACTTTTTTGTTATTCCGCTATCATTTGCATTAACAAAAATAAAATGTGCGTGAAAATTGATGTTTTTTGCACCATTTACAATATGCCCCTCATCTCGATGATGAGCTATATCGATAACACTTATACCAAACTCACTTTTCAAGCGATTTTTTAAATTAATTAAATGTTGCTTGGTAATATGTTCGTCAGTATTGATTACTGCTTCTTTAAACCACTTTATAGACGTTTGAGGCGCTCTTCCCGTGGTTGCTTTATGTTTTGCTTTATAAAGCTCTTCAATCGCTTCAAAATCGATTTTTTTATATGTGCCGTATTTATTCGTTTCAGTTTTCAAATATTTATCTTTTAAAAAACTAATATACTCGTTTTTATCAGCTGTATCGATCGCATAATTAGGTGTATAGTTTCGGTGATTGTGTTCGTATGCTTCGTGTTTAATGTCTGCTATATTTATGCTTGATTTTCTCATTTTGCTTATATCCTTTTTCAATAATTATTTATAGTTACTACTATGCTCACTAGGAACTACTACGTAATTCCCATTCGCTTTTTAGAATAACACAAGTATTATTTAAAAAGAAAAAAGCACAAAATAAATTTATGCTTTTAATCTGCTGCTCCATTTTTTTAAATTTTTGCAAGCAGAAAATTATAAAAAAAGGGACCTATGA
>JAUPLZ010000291.1 GCA_030836705.1 Campylobacterota bacterium | reverse complement strand
CAATCAATAGAGCAGGGTTCTAATCTTGTTTTTAAAGAAATCTTTCGTTCTTTAAATTTAGATAATCTTTTTATTAAAAATACAAATGCGGCAATAAAAAGTGATGTCGAAAGGGCAATGGGCACTAACCCAACCGCCAACACGGAAGTTATGATTTTTTTAGGTAATCTTAAAAATGAACTCTCATTCTTAAATACCCAATCAACAAACCCTATTGCCGAAATGGGCAAAGGCTTTGTTGTTAAGCCCGGAGACTTTGAAAAAGAGTTTCCAACTCCGAAAACCTCGCAAGACTACAGCTAATACCACGCCGCATCTTATAGAGCGGCGCATCCACTAAAGAATTCCCTATGGATTTAAAAAATTTTAAAAGACTGCTCTTAAGTGTAGAAGAAGCAAAAGAGATTATGCTCTCTCGAAAAAAATCACTGCCGCTAGAAATAATTAAAGACGAGCATCAATATAATGAAGCCTTACAAGAAGTCGATGAATTATTAAAATTAAGTCCGCCGATGAACACTCCAGGGAGTGACAAACTTGTTTTTTTGGTTTCAAAAATTAAAAAATATGAAGAAGAGAATTGGGCTATTTTAGAGCCAACTTCATTGAGTGCGGCAGATTAATATCACAAATACAACCTCTCCAAATTAAGCTTTGTTTTATTATACTTTTATTATAATTTGTAACTAAAAGCGCAAATGAGGAAATTATGGCAAAACAAGTTGAAAAAAAGAAATTTGTAAAAAACCCCGCCGACAGAGAGGCGTTTAAAAATAAAGTCAAAAAGAATATTCAATTCTTCATAAGCCGCAGATACGATTTTGTTCTTTTAATTATGGCAATAGGCTATTATAATATATCATCTTCACTTGATGACACCACAAATCTGCTTAAACAAAAAGATAAACAAATAGCCTCTATGGCCTCGCTCACAACATACATCACAGACTCCGGAGTAATAAAGCAGTATGAAAAAGAGCACTTTGATGTCCACGCTGAAAAATTCAATGTAGCCCAAGTGCTCTCAAGATACCTTGTAAAATCAGCATTCAACCTAACCGGTGGCTATAAAAAAACATTCTTTGAAAACGAAGAGAAACTTTTCAAAGAGACACCCGATTTTATTGAGTTTTATACAAACTATATAGATATAAATCCAAAACTCTCAACAGAGAAAAACATCGCGGATTCTGAGAAAGCTAAAAATGATTGGAAGCAAATCCTAAGATGGTTTAGAGCAGCCGTAAATGAAAACGACCTGCCACATGTCATGGATAAAAAAGAGAGTGATATAAAAATAGAAAGATGGGAGACCGATGATAACCAGTTCTCTATATATTTTTCAATTCCCGCATACGCAAAATCTCTAAATAAAAACAATGTCGAAGATGAAGGCCTATCAACGGTTTATATAAGAGCTACCGGATATTATGATCTGTTGCAGAAAAATACAATTAACTCATACGGAATGAAAATAACAAGTCTGGAATTGACACATCCAAAAATCAATCATCAGCTTATTTTAAAAAAGGATTAATTAATGAACCCTTTTAAGGCCGCGAAAGCATTCTTTTGGGAGCCGATGGTTTACTACTCCAATGTCTTTAAGAGTTCAGGCGCTCTTATGATTGAAGACATTGGAGATGAAGATGAAACCCTCGTTTATGTAAACGATTTTTTTCAGGAACTCTACTGTGTAGAACTTGCGGGAGCGGGCGAGAATATCTCATTTCTTCCGCAAACTCTTATAAACTCTTTGGCTGCGGACTTCGCCGAAGATGAGACAGGCGAAATCACATGGGTTTTACTAAAAGACGGACTTTTAAAAAAGAATCTTATTTTTACAAGAAACAAAGATATAGCTACCCAAATCCAAAACGCGATAAACTCTAAAATCTTAAATTTTAAAGAAGTTTTTGATCGCATTCTCTCTCTCTACTATTCTAACGAATACGAGATTGATTGGTATGAAAAAATTCTAAAACAAAGATATTCAATAGACATAAATGATGAGTATAAGAACCCTCTTAATATATTAAACGCCCTCATAAGAGAGCGTGCATTTGTTAACTACGGCAAGTGTAAATATTACCAAGCCGTAGGCTATGCAAACAAATTTGAAGAGGATGAGATTAAATTCAATATCGAAGAGTTCTTTAAAATCAATTTTAAAGGTGCTCTCTATACAAGAATAGTTTTTGATAAAAAACGAATGAAGGCGGAGCTTGAATCTCAAAAACTAAACACGACCGGACAGTTTAATAACAGAGACAAAAATAAGTACAAAGCACTTATTAAATCAATCGACACCCATAATCGAGTTTTAATAAACACAACTCTCCAAGTTTTTGAAGATTATGGAAAGACCGTCTCTACACAAGTCGAAAAAGCCGCTAATTGTAAATTAGACATAATAAGTAGAAGCACAAGAGAGCTCTCAAATAAAACTCCTATATTTTGTACAAATAAATATTTTTCAAGAATTGCAAACAGGGAGTTTTTATACAAATATATCTCATTCAACTCTAAACTTGATTCCGACCAGCCTCATTTAGTAGGAACCAATAAGGACCAAACATTCGTAAACTTCGGCTTTAAAAAAGGAACGGAAAAAAATTCCATCCCAAAAGCGCATACAATTCTATTGGGAACATCAGGCGCAGGTAAAACACAAGCTGCAAACGATATTTTAAAACAGCTTTTGGGATACGACTATGAAGCTAAAAAGATTCATAATATAGGCGATACAAACCATATAATATTCGATATCAAAGATAGCTTTTACAACCAAATCAAAAAAATCCATAGTGATTTTCCACATTTGGTTGATATAAACACATTCGATAAAAATAAATTTATGTACAACATAATAGATTGTGATGTCGTAGAATCAAATGGCAAAAGAGCCGTTCTTGAGAGCGATCTCGATTTCGCTTCTACTCTTGTCTCACTTGTCTTAAACAGCGGAGGAGGAGATGAGGCGCTTACCCCCTCTGAGAGTGAAGAGTTTAAACAGGCTATAAGGGAGATGTACACACATAACTCTTTTGAAAAACTCACTCTCGTCTCTATAAGGCATACAAATGAAGATGAGTATAGAAAACTAAGAGAGTTAGGCTATAAAGAGCACACCCCTTTTGATGAAGTTAAAGAACCGCAGTATGAGAAATTTAAAAAACCTCTCCTGCACAATGTTATCAACTTCTTAAAGCAAAAAGAGTCTCAGTACCAAACGACAAATCAGCAGATAAGAAAAAAACTTATTGAATCTTTAGTCCATAAATTGACAACGATTCAATCCATGCAAATCTTCTCATCTTATTCAAGACTTGATTTTGAAGATAAAGAGATTATCTATTTCAGAACAGACGATATCGCCGGAGGTAACGATTACGGCTATTTAGTATTTGCGATGCAGGCGATTTTGGCAAAAAAAATTAAAGCTGAACAGCACGCAAAAAGATTAAAGGGTCAAAAGCGACCTCTAGTCTTCTTTTGGTTTGAAGAGGCAAGAAATATCTTTGCAAACAAACTCTTTAAAGAAAAAGAGGTTTTTGAAAGAATCATAAACGAGTGGAGAAGTTACGATATGGTTTTCTTCCCAATCACACAAGAGCCTGAACACATCCCTGATTCGATCCTAAACGGCTTTGAGATAAAAATGATTCTTACAAGCGGGGATGATGAAGAGGAGAAAGAGAATCTAATTAACAACCTCTCAAAGAGATTGGCAATCGGGGATAACAGAAAAAATATTCTAAAAACCCTTCCAAAATATACGATGTTTGTCATGTACGGAGACGGAGCCTTTACAATGAAATTTAAAGACGACGAAGCCTTTAGAAAAATCGTAAACACATAAGGATACTAAATATGAGATTTACAGCAATAGTTTTAGCAACGCTTATTATTAACCTTCAGGCGGCATGCGTCCGTATCGACTGCGAACCATCAGTTAATGCGGCGGTAATAAATTTCCAAACAACATTAAAGCAAAGCACTCAAGAGATTAACTCAAAACTCAACACTCTTGACAAAAATTACGAAAAGTACAATACTGCACTCATAAATAACAACAAGCTCTATGACGAAAACATAAAACTCAAAGCCGAGTACCTTCTGATACTAAAACAAATAAATCATACCATGGCTATGAACAAAAACGAATTAAAAGAGTAATAAAAGAAATAACAAAGGCTTAAACATGCAACATATTATTATATCTACAGCCGGAAAAACAATAGGTTTTAAGAGATGAAGACACTCCTTAAGCTAACCGTTATAAAAACATTATCGGACGCAAAAACCGTAAATGATTTTCGACAAGCATTTTGCCACAATGCAAGATGCTCTGGCACAATAGTAAATTCTTGCAACGCCGAAGACGCACTATTTTTATTAAATACGCTTTTGCGCCGCGTGCTGTATGTCTTAACCAAATATACCGATGATACCAATGTTCACTCTTCCATCATATATACGCTTGATTCACTTAAAAGCGGTATTTCTGTATCAAAAATAGAATCATGTAAAGAGTATTGGCTTAAATATTTAAGCGAAGAGCAAAAAATAAACAGCGAAGCCCCTGTTGATTACGATTCCGCCCTAACCCCGGCAAAAGATGATGATGTAAATAAAAAAGCGGAGGAGTTTTTATTTGCCGGTGAAATAGCAGCCTCTTTTGCCGGCTTTTTAAAGACTGCCGACTCCCAAAGCATTAAAGATAAACTAAACGCCGTTTGTGATGCCCTTGGAGACGGGGAGGTTAAAATTATGGCAACAACGCTGTTGATGGCAGTAGAAGGTTTTGCGGCAACTGCCGACACCATTCGTGAAAAAGAGAAAGAGATAGAAAATTTAAAAAAGCAGCTAGAAGCCACATTAAGTGAAACCTTAATCGATCCGGTTACAAAAATAGGAAACAAAAAAATGTTTAACGCCGCTCTTGAAAAACAAGAGGCGAAATACAAAAAAACCGGAGAAAATTTCGCAGTTGTATTTTTTGACATACCAAAACTTACCCAAATAGGAGATATGTATGGTCATGCCGCCAAAGATAAAATCGCGGCATTTGTTGCAAATCACCTAAAAGATAAATCCGCTGGAGAAGACATGCTTTCCAGATACGAAAGTAAAGAGTTTGCCGTTCTTCTCGATAACGCAGGAATTGAAAAAGCGAGTAAATACGCAGAAGAGATAATTAACTCCGTCGCT
>JAUPLZ010000290.1 GCA_030836705.1 Campylobacterota bacterium | reverse complement strand
TTGATGAGCTTGATGCACTTGGAAAAAGCAGAGCTGCAAGCGGATTTGGCGGAAATGATGAGAGAGAGCAGACCCTAAACCAGCTTCTTGCAGAAATGGATGGTTTTGGAAGTGAATCACCGGTTATAATACTAGCTGCTACAAATAGACCGGAGATTTTGGATGCTGCGCTTTTAAGACCAGGAAGATTTGATAGGCAGGTGCTAGTAGATAAGCCTGATTTTAAGGGTCGATTAGAGATTTTAAAGGTTCATGTCAAAAACATAAAAACAGCCAAAGATATAGATTTAGAAGATTTGGCAAAAATAACTGCGGGATTAGCCGGTGCGGATCTTGCAAATATAATAAATGAAGCCTCTTTGCTTGCCGGAAGAAAAGATAAAAAAGAAGTAGGGCAGAGTGATTTAAAAGAAGCAGTTGAGAGATCAATAGCCGGATTAGAAAAAAAATCAAGAACTATTTCGCCGAAAGAGAAAAAAATAGTTGCATATCATGAGAGCGGTCATGCGTTAATAGCCGAAATTACAAAAGGCGCAAAAAAAGTAAATAAAGTTTCGATAGTTCCAAGAGGATTGGCAGCACTGGGCTATACATTAAATACGCCCGAAGAGAATAAGTATTTAATGCAAAGACATGAGCTTGTTGCCGAAATTGATGTTCTGTTGGGCGGTCGTGCAGCCGAAGAGATATTTATAAAAGAAATCTCAACAGGTGCAGGAAACGACCTAGAAAGAGCTACTGATATAGTAAAGGCTATGATAAACTATTACGGTATGAGTGAAGTTGCAGGATTGATGGTGCTAGAAAAACAAAGAAGCTCGTTTTTAGGACCTCAGTTTGGCTCTGGAAAAGATTATAGCGAAAGCATGGCTGAGCAAAGCGATGAGTATATCAAGAAGTTTTTAAACGATAGATATGAAGCCGTAAAGAATAACCTTAGAATTTACAGCGAAACAGTAGAAATGATTACAAAAGAACTTTTAGATATTGAAGTTATGAGCGGTGATAGAGTTCGGGAAATTATACAAGAGTTTGAAGCTAAAAGCGGTATCTCAAGAGAAAAAAGTGATGAGTTTGAAGCGGAGCAAAAGCCAAGCAGCGAACATGATAAAAAAGAGTAAAGATGCAATCTTATAAAAACATAAACATAATAGCAAAAGAAGGGTATGGGTATATAGCTTCTATATTTGGAATTTTTTTATTTTTTACATTTTTTGATTTTTGTGATTTTTGCCAATTTATATTTTTTATTTTATCTGTCTTCAGCGTTTATTTTTTTAGAAATCCGGAAGTTGAGGCAATTGATGATTCTGCCGACTCTATCATATCGCCTATAGATGGTACTATTGAATCAATAGAGTTGCAAGAAGATAAATCAAGAGTGGTTGTAAAAATAAGAAACTCTATTTTTGATACACATATTATAAGATCCCCTCTTAGTGCTAAAGTGCTTGATATAGATAGAAAATACGGAATGGCTGTTTTTGGGGATATGAAAAAATCAAAAATTTTAAACAGCATCTGTACAGTTCAAATCGGAGAAGTTAAGATGAGGATGAGAGCCGAGATTTTTCCGGATGATGTTGAATTTGGTGCAAAAATTGATGAAACAATAAAGCATGGTCAAAGGGTCGGATTTATTTATTGCGGAACAATAGAGATGGAATTGCCTTATTCCACCACTCTTTTTATTGATGTCGGAGAAAAGGTAAAATCTTCACAAAATATTATAGGAACATACAAGAATAGCTAATGGATAAAAATAGAATAAATTTTTTATATGTCTTTCCAAACTTATTTACGGCGGCAAGTATTTTTCTTGGTATTGTTAGTATTATTAATGCTACAGTCGGGAACTATGAAAAAGCCGCTTGGTTAATAGCGTTGGCGACTATTTTTGACGCACTAGACGGAAGAGTTGCTAGAATTACCCATACGACAAGTAAATTTGGCGGAGAGTTTGATTCGCTTGCGGATGTTATTGCATTTGGGGTAGCACCTGCGCTTTTGCTTTATTTTTCGTATGCGGCTGATTTTGGAAGGTTTGGAATAACGGTAGTGGCGCTTTATGCTATTTTTGGAGCCGTAAGACTCGCTAGGTTTAATGTAATGAGCTCTGATACCGATCCGAATGTTTTTATAGGGTTGCCTATTCCGGCTTCTGCCTTGCTTGTCATTACTTGGATATTAATTTTTAATGAATATCCTGTTTTGCAAGAGTATAGTTTGATATTGGTTATTTTGGGATTTTGCAGCTCTATTTTGATGGTTTCAAATGTTAGATATCCGAGCTTTAAAAAGATAGATTTTAGTAGAGCAAATTTTGTAAAAGGGCTTATAGTTCTTATTGTTACGCTATCGACGATTTTTATCTACCCTGTAGAAGCCCTATGCGCAATAATAACAATATATGCCCTTTATGGTGTGGTTAGATATTTTTATACAATTATTACAAGATTAGCTTCAAAGGAGAGATGATGAATTCAAATTTTATAAAAATTTTTGATACGACTCTTCGTGACGGAGAGCAATCACCCGGTGCGTCTATGACCACCGATGAAAAGATAAAGATAGCACTTTTGCTTGAGAGGCTTGGTGTTGATGTTATAGAGGCTGGATTTGCAGTTGCTAGTCCTGGGGATTTTGACGCTGTGTCAAGCATAGCCTCTATTGTTAAAAATTCGCAGATTTGCTCACTCGCAAGAGCTGTAGAAAAAGATATAAAAGCAGCCGGTGAAGCAGTGGCAAAAGCGCCAAAAAACAGAATTCACACATTTATTGCCACAAGTCCTATTCATATGGAATATAAGCTTGGAATGAAGCCCGATGAGGTTATAAAAAGAGCAGTAAGAGCAGTTGAATATGCTAAAACTTTTGTTGATGATGTTGAGTTTAGCTGTGAAGATGCAACAAGAAGCGAGATAGGGTTTTTAAAAGAGATTATTGATGCGGTAATTAATGCAGGTGCAAAGACGATAAATCTTCCAGATACTGTTGGTTATAGCATACCATCTGAATATGGAAATTTTGTAAAAGAGATAGTGACGGCTGTAAATAATAGAGCCATTATTTCTGTGCATTGCCATAATGATTTAGGGCTTGCTACTGCAAACTCTTTAAGTGCTGTTTTAAACGGTGCAAGACAGGTTGAGTGTACTGTAAACGGACTTGGCGAGAGAGCAGGAAATGCGGCGCTTGAAGAGATAGTTATGACTATTAAGACCAGAAATGATTTATTTAATGGAATAAAAACCAATATAAACACAAAAGAGATTTATTCTGCAAGCAGAATGGTTGCAAATATTACCGGAATTGAACCGCAGCCAAACAAAGCAATAGTCGGGAAAAATGCATTCTCTCACGAGAGCGGAATTCATCAAGACGGTGTTTTGAAATTTAGAGAAACATATGAGATTATGCGAGCAGAAGATATTGGGCTTGAGAAAAACAAACTTACGCTAGGCAAGCTTTCCGGTAGCCACGCTTTTAAAGATAAGCTTATGGAACTAGGAATATCTATCGGCGATGAAGATTTTCAAAAGGCGTTTGCTAGATTTAAAGCGCTTGCCGATAAGAAAAAAGAGATTTTTGATGACGATATCAGAATGATAGTTTCTGATGAGACATCGGAAACGCCTCAAATTTATGAGCTTATAAAGTTGCAGATATCCGATTGTAGCGAAGGAATCCCAAGCGCATCCGTTAGTATAAAGTTCGATAACAAAATTTTTACGGATGCGGCTATAGGAGACGGTACGATTGATGCTATTTTTAAGGCTATTGATAGAGTAAGCGGATATGAAGGCAAGCTAAAAGATTATAAAGTTGAGGCAGTTACAGAGGGTAAGGATGCTTTGGCAAAAGTGGTTGTAAAAGTAAAATTTGACGATAAAAAACCGGCTATCATGGGACATGGATTGAGCATAGACACCATGATGGCATCCGCTAGGGCGTATGTAGCGGCTCTTAATAGCTATTTGCTAATGAGAGATAGATTGACAAACAAAGAGTGTGATCATATTTAGATCCCGCTCTCTTTTATTTTAAAATCAAAATATTTTGATTGATACTCTTCATTTTTTATAAGTCCGTATTCGATTGCTGCTGCTTTATAGTTTTTAACCTCTTGATTTAAAAGCCCAAGTCCATATCTTGCTTCATAATTTGATTTGTCGGACATTTTCGCAAGATTTAAAAGCACTATCGCATTTTCTTTATGATTCGAGCCTATTGCAGCGATAGAGGCATTTAAAAGAGTATTGGTGTCTGTAACGCCAAGCTCGTCAATGAGTTGATTATACTGAACAAACGCCTCTTCAAAATTTTTTAAATATATATTTGTAAGTCCAAGTGCTTGGATTATATTTCTAGTATCATCTTTTTCTGAAATCAACTTATTTTCAAGAAAGTTTTTTATTTTCGGCAGGTTTCCTGAAATTTGACCCATTAGGATATACAACTCTCTTGCAATGTTCGGTCCATAAAAAAATGAATCAAAATCTACTGTTTTATCCAGCATAAACTCTTGCATGTGGAAGGCGTATTTTTTAATGCTGGTTTTTTTGTTCTCTATATAAAGATTTACGATATTGGCAACTATATCATCCGGAAATTTTTCTAGTAACTCTTTTGATGCTTTTATTGATATTAGATTTTTATCTACCCTATCTGCTACTAATGTTTCGGTTATAAGGTATAGCGGATTTGAATTTTTTTCTATTTCTAGCCATTTTAGCATCGCATTAAAATTATCTTTGTGGATATTAAAAAGCGTATTATGAAAAACTTTTTCTACGGATTCTTTATCGCTTCTCATTTTTTCAACAAGGTTTTTTTCTATACTTTTTGTATCTTTTCCGCTAAGCTCGGCGCAAAAAAGAGCGTAAATTCCGGCTAGTCTATTTTCTTTGTTTAAAAACTGTGCTCGTCTAAAATGCTCATAAGCTTTAGCGTAGTCTCCAAGCTGAGCGTAAGATAAGCCAAGATTGTATTCAAGCACATCGTGGTTTTGGAATTTTTTATTTAGTTTTTCAAAAATTTTATTTGCCTTTGATGAGTGTGAATTTAGTGCCAGTTTAATGGCTATTGAAATATTGGCATTTGTGCTTGAAAGTTCTTTGCTTGTATTTATAAAATCTTTTGATAGTTCAATGTCGTTAGCGCTTAAGGCTATATGTCCTTTTTCTATCTGTTTTAGAGAGTTTTTTGCATCAAAAACTTTATATGGCGAGAAATAAAAAAGCAAAGAGTAGACTTTCTCTTTATCAAAAAAGAATTTATTTGAAAAATACTCTTGCGCTAAATCAATATCAAACAATCTTTCTTTTAAAAAAACCTCAATAGGATAGTTTTTAAAAGAGTAATCTTTTGGCATTGAGTTTATTGTGTTTGAAGCTTTTGAAAAATTACTATTTTTTAAATATGAGAGTAAAATCGCCTCTTTCGCCTCGTTTGTACTTATGTTGTTTTCGATAGCCGTATTAAGATGGTCAATCGAAAGCTGATATTCGCCGATGTTGGCATGCAAAAGACCAAGCTCAAAAGAGTCTTTTACATCTTTATTTTTACTAAGCGCATTTAAACTTCCGGTGTAATCATTGAGCATTAAATGCATTTCTGCCGCCATTTTATTTTCATTGTAGATGTAGTGTTTGGAAGAGGGCGCGTTTATTGATGCTAGTGTATTTATTGGATTTTTTTTGTAATAGTTTATAAGTGCATAGTAGTAAGAATACAGTTCTGAATTTGTCTCGTCGCCTAATGAGGCTTCCGCAAGGTTGATGTATCGTAAAAACTCTTCATTGAGTCCTAGTTTTTTTGCACAAACGGCTGCGTTGATTGAGCTTGCAGTTCTGTTTTCTTTATTTTGCAGAGATTTTACAAATGCATCGTAAGCGTTTTTATAATCATCTTTTTTCATCATTGCCACGCCAAGAGTGTAGTATGAAATAGATTCATTATATAAAGAGATTTGACGAAAAATATCCAAAGCCTCTTGTTTTTGCCCCTGCTCGTATAGCATATCAGCCTTTGCAAGAAGGGACTCTATGTTGCTTTTTTGTATGATTTTTTTAAGTTGCTCATTTTCTTTTAATCTTTGAAGTGTTTCAGCTTCTTTTTCTTTTTTTGGTTCTTCCGCTTTTTCTTCAATAGAAAAAAGATTAAAAAGTACTGCAAAAAAAACAATAAGAAAAGAGAGCGCAAATCCAAATATGATATTTTGTTTTTGTTTTTTTAGCCAAGCGATAGCTTTTTCTTTTTTGGCTAAAAAGCTGTTTTTTTTTGTTTCTTTAATTTCTGCTTTTGAGTCGCTAGGAGTGCTTTCATCTTCCTCGACAATAATTATCGGTTCTTCTTGAATTCCCTCAGCCACTCTTTACGCCTTTTTAGTGCATATATTTTTGAAGCACAACCGGAATATCTATTGTGCCGTCTTGTTTTTGGTAGTTTTCCATTATGGCAATAAGCGTTCTCCCTACAGCAAGGCTTGAGCCGTTTAATGTGTGAACCAGCGAGTTATTTTTACCGTCTTTGAATCTTATCATGGCTCTTCTGGCTTGAAAATCTCTTACATTAGAAACGGAGCTGATTTCTCTATATCTTTTTGATGATGGAAGCCAAACTTCTATGTCTACTGTTTTTGCCGCACCAAATCCAAGATCCCCGCCGCATAAATTGACAAGTCTGTGAGGAAGTCCTAGTGAAGTTAAAAGGTCACTAGCGGTATCAACCATCTCTTCAAATACCTCATCGCTTTTTTGCGGATGGGTTATCGATACTAGTTCCACTTTTTCAAACTGATGCTGTCTTATCATTCCTCTTGTATCTCTTCCTGCACTTCCTGCTTCTTTTCTAAAACAAGGCGTGTGTGAAGTTAGTTTAATCGGCAGCTCCTCGGCATCAACTATCTCATCTCTAAAAAGATTGGTTAGTTGAACTTCTGATGTTGGGATAAGATATAGGTTGTCATCATCGATTTTGAACAAATCCTCTTCAAATTTCGGCAGCTGCCCAGTTCCTAAAAGTGACTCTGAGTTTGTGATAGCAGGCACGCACACCTCTTTAAAACCTCTTGAAGAGTTAAAATCAAGCATGTAGCTAATTAACGCTCTTTGAAGTTTTGCGGCGTCGGATTTTAAGACGGTAAAGCGGCTTTTTGCTATTTTTACTCCTCTTTCAAAATCAAGCCATCCAAGCGCAACTCCTAAATCATGATGCTCTTTTGGTTCAAAATCAAACTCTTTTGGAGCTAAAACGGTCTTAATGACCACATTATCGTTTTCGTCTTCGCCCTCAGGCACGGTTTCGTCCGGAAGATTTGGGATGGTAAGTGCCAAATCTTTTAGCGCCTGCTCTTTTTCGTTTGTAATTGTTTGCTTGCTTGCTATGAGGATTTTGTTTTGCTTTACCTCTTCGTGAAGAGCGGATATGTCTTTGCCGGAAGCTTTTATGTTTCCAAATTCCTTGCTTAGTTTATTCTGCTCTGCTTTTAAATTCTCTAATTCAGTTAATGATTTTTTGTATTCACTTGTGTACTCTTTTAGTTTCTCTAAGAGCTCTTTTGAGACGCGCTTCTTTTTGAGTGCATTTGCAACAAAATCAAAATCTTTTTGCAGTAGTTTTAAATCTATCAATCTATCTTCCTTTTAAGCTTGTTCTTCTTCGTCGCTTTTTCTTTTTTTTGCTTTTATTATAACCGGCGTGCCTGTTAATTCAACACTCTCTCTTAGCCTATTTTCAAGGTATCTGTAGTAACTAAAATGCACCGATTCAGGTCTGTTTGAGATAAGCGCTATTTGAGGCGGTTTTGCCTTGTATTGAACGGCAAAATAAAACTTCACGACTTTGCCCTTATCGGTTGGGATATGGTGTTTTATCGTAGCCTCTTTTATAATCTCGTTTAGTCTGGAGGTCGGAATTCTTTTGCAGTAGTTTTCAAAAACTTCCAAAATCAAATCATTCACTTTGTGAATTCTTTTTTTGCTGAGTGCAGAGACTGTGATAACTGGCGCATATGATAAAAATTTGTATCTGTATCTTATTTCATCGACAAGTTCTTTGTATTCTGCTTTTGCTTTATCGTATTTGTTTAGAACAATAATACATGCCAGTTTGTACTCTTGAATAAGTCCTGCTATGCGCTCATCTTGCTCTGTAAAATCCTCGCTTGCATCAAGTACCAATAGCGCAACATCGGATCGTTCAAGCATATCTTTGCTTCGCATAAGAGCGAATTTTTCTATCCCCTCAATCTTACCTCTTTTTCTAATACCTGCCGTATCGACAAAAGTCAGCTCCTTGTCGTTATAAAAAATAGTCTCATCAACCGGATCTATAGTTGTACCGGCAATAGGGCTTACTACCGAGCGCTCCGTGCCTGTTAGCGAATTTAAAAGTGAGCTTTTGCCGACATTCGGGCGACCTAAAATAGCTATATTTATCTTATTCGCTTCTTCTTGTTCATTCGTTTCTTCTATTATTTGTTCATCTTCTTCTTCAATATCAATATCGTCTATAAAATCAAGAAAATCGTCTTCATTTTCTGCGCCGCTAGAGACTATTTTGTGAGTATCCGGAATAAAGCTCGATAGCCACTTTATAAGATTATTTACTCCGATGTTGTGCGATACGGATATATCAAAAACATTTTTTGCGCCAAAGCTTGTGTACTCATATACCATTTCTTTCATTTTTTCATTGTCTACTTTGTTGATGACAAGAGCGATGTTTTTTGATATTTTTTGCAGTTGAAAAAACAGTTTTCTATCGGCTTCTTGAGGATACTCTTTGCCGTCAACCATAAATAAAACTATGTCTGCCTCGGCAGCTGCTTGGATTGATTTCTTTTTAACTTCATCAAATATTTCATCTCTATCTTCGATTCCGCCTGTGTCATAAAGAAGAGCCTCTTTGTCGTCTATTTCTATTACTCGCCTCTTGACATCTCTTGTTGTGCCCGAGACTTCGCTAATAATTGCATCTCTTTGTTTGCAAAGCCTGTTAAACAAAGAACTTTTGCCGACATTTGGTTTGCCGACGAGTGCGATTGTGATCAAAATTTTCCCTTGGTAGTGTTATAATCACAATTTTATCATAATAAGGAAAAATATTTGATAGCTAGGGTAAAGAGTGTAGATTCGGGAATAAAATATATGCTTCTTGCTAGCTTGATGTTTGCTTTTATGGGCTATTTTGTAAAAGTATTAGCCGTGAGTATGAGTTCTTTGGAGATTGTTTTTTTTAGAAATGTTTTTGGTGTGGTTTTGATAGCTTTTACGCTTGTAAAAGTTCCGCACAAAAGCAAAGGCGGAAAACCTTGGCTTCTTTTTTTTAGAGGTTTTATTGGTTTTGTTGCCTTGTTGCTATTTTTTTACAACATTACCGTTATGACCTTGGCGGATGCTATGACATTTTCAAAAACCTCGCCCATTTTTACTGCTATATTTGCTTTTTTATTCTTAAAAGAAGAGCTTCACAAAAGTGCATGGGGAGCGGTTTTTTTGGGATTTGCTGGCATAGTTCTTATCATTAATCCAAGTGGTATTATTGTCGACAAGTACGCTATTACCGGAATTTTAAGCGGCATTGGCGCAGCACTCGCATACACATCTATTCGAGAGTTAAAAAAATATTATGAACCGAGAATTATAGTCTTGAGTTTTGTCACTATCGGAACTATTGGTCCATTGATTTTGATGGGAATTTCTGAATTTTTTATGATAGAGTCGCTTGATTTTGCGTTTGCGAAATTTGTTATGCCGCAAGGAAGAGAGTGGATTTACATAGTAATAATGGGAATTTTTGCAACTCTTAGCCAGTGGTTTATGACCAAGTCCTATTCATCAATAAAAGCCGGAATCGCAGGCGCAGTTAGTTACACAAATATCTTGTTTTCAATTATCATCGGACTTTTTATAGGAGAAGGATTGCCTAGTTTTATCGGTTTTGTCGGTATCGCTCTTATTGTAATCGCTGGAATTTTGGTTTCTAGGAAGTAGGTTTTAAATTTTCTGTAAATTCCACATATGAAAAGAAAAGTAGCCTCTTCTTTTTTTAGTTCTTGATTTTTAGCCAATGAGAGTAAAAAAGCGCAGCACTCATTAAGTCTTATGCCACATCCTGAACAGAATGAAGCGCTTTAAGCTCTTTTGATTTTAGGTAGAGTGATTCTGCGCTCAACTCCAATCCATTTTTCCAGCACAATGCTCCAAAATCAATAAAGCAAGATTGAAAATAACTATTCTCAAGCAGTGGATTTGTTAAAACCGTTTTAGCTTCAATCAGATAACTAAAATCTAAAATACTGTATGTTGCATCTGAAAAAAAAAGTTTTAAACGATAATCTTGCTGCGGTTCTATTTTAATAATATTAATCATTGTCAGCTCCTTGAATTTTTTCTAATGGCAGGAATTTTTGCGCCAACTCCCAATCATGTTTTAGCTCTTCCCTGTGTACTAAAATCCACTCTTTTACAAGACTAAAAGCTTTCTTTGGAAGATCGCCTTTGATAATTTCACCTGACATAATGGACATTAAAGCTATACGCCCTTGATATTCAACATGACTGTGCATCGGTGGATGATCATCATGATACATTCTGATAGTAATACCAAAAAAGTAGGAAAAAACGGGCAAATTTTTTCCTATTATTATTGATAGTATTTAATTCTTATCTCTTTTTAACTCCAAATGTAAATATATCATACGCCCAAACAAAACTTAATTAAATTAAACAATCCATCTTCTTTGTATTGCTTTGTGTTTTAGTAATTTTTTCGAGCATTGGCGTAAAGAAAATCAAACTGTTTGAATCAAAGATGAGTTTTTGAT
>JAUPLZ010000289.1 GCA_030836705.1 Campylobacterota bacterium | reverse complement strand
GATCTAACATTCGCGTAATACTTAATTTTTTTGTCATCCATGCCAAAGACATACTTAAGCTGCGAATCGCGGGCTTCATTGATTACGCCTATACAAGCCACATTCGCCCGCTGATCAATCATCATATATAAAAAAAGATACCCTACAAACAGCAAAAGCAGCGCATTAAAGAAAAAAAGCTCCGCTCCCACCGCAACACCCGTCGCGCTGAAAATCAAAAACATAAAAGAGGCGAAAACCGCCAATTTTGGAATAAAGAGATAAAAACTCTTTAAAATATCGTTTAGATACTCACCGGTATATTTCCGACGAATATCATTAAACTCAAACTTA
Organism: Campylobacterota bacterium; assembly: GCA_030836705.1. GTDB lineage: Bacteria > Campylobacterota > Campylobacteria > Campylobacterales > SZUA-545 > JAUPLZ01. The sequence continues at coordinate 2,846 of JAUPLZ010000289.1, read as the reverse complement.
TCAGTCCCATTTATATTTCTAGCCATATTAAAACCTTCCGTTATGCCGAATAATCGACGCTAGAATTTTGTACTGCTGAATCAACCAAAATGTTCTCAATAGTAGAGCGGGACTCTTCTCCCATCTCTTCAAATATATTATTATAAAAAGCGTTTCTGATTCCTGTTGAATCCTCACTTTTAAGCATATCATGAATAAAGGTCCTAAACTGTTCATCAGTTGCATACGCCTCTTTGAATTTCATACTCAAATCAAACTCAATTCCGCTCATCATGCGCTTATATTTCTCATCACCCGATAGCGGCCATGCGTAATTAAAATCCGCAAGAGCCCCTGCGAGCTCTCTATTGCTCTGTAAAACTCCAACAGAAGCATCTACCGTATTATTAACCGACGCTGATATTATAACATCGGGCTTGCTCACCTTAACGCCTCTATTAAGCTCTTTCAAAACCGCAGGACTCTCTTTATAATTTTTATACAAAATCTCTTTAGAGAAATCATCTAAAAATTTATAATCCTTTCCGGCTTTTACCATAAGCCCGGCAAGAGTCAAAGCCTCACCTCTTGCAAGGGAAGCCTCTATAAATCCATCCGCTTCTTCTTTATTGAGCGACTTCGCCGCGAGAACGCTCTTTTTCCAATTATTAAGCGATTTAACGCTTATTCCGTCAAATTTCACGGCGGAGATATTGATAAAATCACTTTGTGAGATTTCATCCCTATTTTCTCTATTTCTCTGCTGAGCACCATACCACTCTTTACTTATGGAATCAACAACCCGCTTCTCGCTAAAATCAAGAGAAGGAGTTCTTATAAAATCAAACTCTCTTTTGTCAAAAAAATCACTAAGAACGGCATCAAAATCCGCCCCTCTTTGAAGTTCAGGATAAAAATCCCTCATCCTTTGCCTCTCTTGCGACTTATCAGCCAAAGCATCCATTCTAAACGCACCAATGCCTAAACCCTGCGGCAGATAATAGCTCTTAAACTGCACATCAAGGAATCCTTCAAAATCCGCCTTCTCAGAATCAAAGAGCTCCTTATTGATGGGTTTCTCAACCCCCGCAAAAGTAATCTCATGCTCTTTAATCATAATATCCGCGAGCTCATTATAAGTCGCCGTAGGATTTTCCAACAAAATCTCCCTCGCCCGTGGAGTAGTGAAACTGTAATTTTTATTATCTGAGCTTTGCAAAACCCCACACTCAACCAGCTTATTACACTGCTTTAAGCCGGTAATTGCAACGCTCATCGCTTTTTGCGGATTAATAATATCATTATCACCGCTATAAAGCGCCCAATCTTTCATTTTGTCAAAACTAAACCCGTTATTTTTAATAAGCTGTAGATTTATCATCCCAAGACTATTATTGGTATCCATATTTAAAATTTTAATCTGAGCTTTGATGTTATCAGAAAGAAGATTTTTTACTTTCGGCGAAATATCGCCGTTAGACATAAAAGCATCACTTTTATAGCCTATTTGGTTTTTAGTAAAATCAAATTGACGAATCATCTTCACCTTCTGCGGGTTAATCGTTTCATCGTTAATCTTATCGCTAGGGGAGACAAATCTCGGAAGGTCAATAGGTACTCCGTAACCAGATTCAACAGCATCCTTTATAACCTGCTCTTGCAAATCCATAAACTCTTTTTTCGCCGCGGAAATAGCCGCGTAATCTTTTGTTCCAATTACAAAAACGCTATCTATACTGTCGTTATATATTGACAGAACCTCTTTGGTATCACTAATCCCAAAGTCTTGCAGCGTTTCACTAAAAAAAGTAAAATCATTAAGCTTTTTCTTTTTAAAGTTCTCAACAAAAACTGCGATTTTATCCCGCTCAACACTCAAATCACCTTTAATGGCACTATAAAACCCAAGAACACTTCTATTTTCAGGATTTTGTTTTTTATATTTTTCATAAGAGGCTTCGACATTACCCAAACCCATCCCAAAGGCGATATTGTTAATGTTTTTAGAAACGCGCTTTATCCGCTCATAATCATCTTCAAGAAACCCAAAATCTTTTAGTCTGTTTAGAGCAACAACATCCTCATCTCTCTTTTTATCGAGATGGGAATATATCGTATTAAGAGTGCGGTTAATCTTCTCTTTTAATCTTTTGGGAATGTCCTCATAATTAATGGAGTATTTTGAATCTGCAAAGAGCCCTAATTTATCTTCGATGTTCTTTAGATGTTGATTTTTGTCATCATGATATGTTTTTCCTGCGAATATGAACGAACCGTCATTATTCACCTCAATCGCCACGCCGTTGTTTTTAATAAACATAAATCATCCTTTATTGAAGCTCTTGAGAAGAAGCTTTTTTAGCTCCCTCTTCCGCAAAATCAGCAAAGAGATTGCTAATTTCACCGTCAACAACTCCGTCCATTATACCCTTGACAAATTCACGGGTATAATCCTCATCTTTAAAAAGAAGATCCATATCAACCTTCTCTTTAAAAGTTGCTTGAATATCTTCAAGAGACAGCCCTCTTAGTTTGCTGATAAACTCAGCACCATCTCCATACCAGATATTTTCAGCTTTTTCCAATGATTTAACATATTCGCCTTCATTCACTTTGCCGTAGAATTCAACAATTTTATCTATCTCTTTACCTATTTTTTTCAATTCAGCAAGCATGCTCTTCTTCTCAGCCGCAGGGGTATTATCTTGACTAGATTTTTTCTCTAAAGCCGCCTGCTCCATCTTTAAGCGAGTATAGCGGTTACTTCGCTCCGCAGACTCTTGAAACTTTTTAAGACTATCAAGCTTCTCTTGAAGAATATTTTTAGAGCGCTCACCATCCTCAAGCTGCTTCTCATAGGAAATTTT
>JAUPLZ010000288.1 GCA_030836705.1 Campylobacterota bacterium | reverse complement strand
TCGCTGTTTAGCCTAAATCTATTTCCGCATCCCGTCAGTGGGTCTGTTTTTGCAACTCTTTCAAACTCTCTTCTTTGCTCTACAATCTCGGTTATATCAAATTTTATCGCTAGATATTGCATGATTTTGTTATCTAGATCTTTAATTGGAACAACCGTTGTTTTTGCCCAAAAATCTTTTCCCGCTTTAGTTATGTTTTTAATAACTCCATGCCAAATATTGCCATTTGAAATAGTATCCCAAAGCTCAGCGTAGAACTCCTCTTTCGTATCCTTCGGGCTTAAGATTTTATAACTTTTGCCTACAATTTCCTCCGGAGTGTATCCCGTGATTTCTAAAAACTTATCATTCGCGTATGTAATATTTCCATCTTTATCTGTTCTTGAGAGAATAGTGCTTGAATCAATGGCCTTCTCGTACTCTTTTGATAAATGCATGGAACAATCAAAGTTTTTTGTAGAAATTTTTAGCTGATTTTCAAAATAGTCTGCCATCTCTTTTTGCTGCGTAATATCCGTTCTCATGCCGATATATTCTACAACATTGCCATCTTTGTCTAAAATAGGGTTTATAATCGCTTTTAGCCAATAAGCCAAACCGTTTTTATTTAAGTTTTTTACTTCGCCTCTCCATGGTTTTTTTAGAACCTTTATGGTGTGCCACATATTCTCAAAAAACTCTTTTGGCATGTCAGGATGTCTTATGATATTGTGATTTTTGCCTATAAGATCTTCTCTTGAATAGCCGCTTATCCTGCAAAATTCATCATTTATATAGGTAATTATTCCGTTTGGGTCTGTTTTTGAGACTATAAAACTTCCATCAACTGTTGATTTGTACTGCTCCAAGAGAACAAGCGAATTGTCGTATCGGCTCTCCAGCGCATTGGCGGAGAATAAGATTTTTCTAACAATAAGAGTTATTAAAAAGGTAATAACAACCGCAGAGATGACTAAAAATAGAAGCAGTGCCATTAGTTTATAGGAAACGGCATCGAGTTTTTCGTTTATAAGACGATTTACCTCGCTAAAGAGCTTATCTTCCGCTATTTTGAGCAAATTTATAGTTTGCGTCGATTTTTCAAACCAGCTGGAGGGTTCAACGAAAGCGACATTGCTCTTATTTAGAGCCGCATCCATTATTTTAAATGTCTCTTCGACTGCTTCGCCTTTAAAAATTTCGTTATAAAAATATAAAACTTTTTTCGGTGCAACAGCAATGAAGCTTTGAGTATCAAGATTGTATATTTTCAAATTTTGCTTACAAGATGTAAAAGTACCGTTTAAAAACTCTTTATTTGTAAAAACCTCCATTAAAATTGCTCTGTTTTGAGCCAGAGCTTCTTTTGCTGAAGAGAGATAACTGTATGATTGAATGTAATTTCTGTTTTGCCTGTCGTCAATTAGCGTAGGAATCACTTTTATGAGATTATGTAAGGAGGCTATTTTTTGTGTGTAATAGGCTCTTGCATCGACAGCTGAACCGCCTAACAAATCAGCGCTTCTTCTTGATTTTATCTTCTCTAAAAGCGCTAGAGTGTCGCCATTGTTTGTACATATTTGACATAGCAATACCCTTGCCATTGCATCATCAATTGCTCTATCAACATTTTTCCTTGCATCTAAGAGCATCTCACTATTTTCATCAACATTTACGCTTGAAATCAATCCTGCGGTCACACCTCTCTCTATCTGCATATAGTGGGCAACCCTAGACATCGCCTCCGCCTCAAGGATATGATGCTTTGTAAATTCTAGATTTTTTTTGTCGTTATATATGTTGGAGAGAATCGTTAATGATAGGACAACTATGAAAAATAAAGGAATTACCAACAAAATTAGCAACTTCGATTTTAAATCCAATTTCATAATTCAAAATCTCCTTTTAAAAACATTGTAACATATTTTGTTTTTTTTGATACTTACATAGAGTGAATCACCCATTCTAAAAATCTACTCCATCGCTAACACTCCGCTAATGCAATAATTTCCTTCTACATTGAGTATAAAATACGCTCAATTTCTTCCAAAAGTTTTGCATTGTTTATTTCATTTACATAGGCATAGCCGAGTGCTCCGCCTGCTCCGACACCCTCTTTCGCCTCTCCCTCGTCATATTTTTTTAAAACGGGAATGGTCGCTTCTTTGAATGAAAAGGTTGTATAAAGCGCGTGAGGTTTGTAGCTTAGAAGCGATAAAATGTGCGCTATGTCAGAGTTTTTGTCCTCTGCTACCCATTGTGTAGTCGCAAGAGTTATATTTTCATGTTTTACTCGCATAAGTACATCTTCTCTGAGTTTGTCTGCTACCAAAAGGCACGCCGCCATCTGCGTTCCGCCTGCTAAAACCACATGAAATCTCCGCGTGGCCTCCATTAAAAAACCGGCGCAGAAGATAAGCATATTATCACTGACAAGTGAGAGCTTTTCGAAGTTATTCATATCGTCAATTATCAAAGAGAGAGCCTTGTTTATGGTTTCATCCCTGATATTGCTTGGCACATGTAAAAAACTTGAAGAGAAGTCATCTTTGCAATCATAGCCCAGTGCCAAAGC
>JAUPLZ010000287.1 GCA_030836705.1 Campylobacterota bacterium | reverse complement strand
CTATAAGTTTGCATCTTTGAAAAATAAAGATACAAAAAGTTTAACATAGAATTTTGTTCGATTAAGGTTTGAATTTTTCTTGAGGGATTTGAATGTTTTTTACAGTTTCCTTTTTTTGCAAAGAGCCTCTAAAATTCCAATCATGAGGGGATTGTATAATATTTTAACTTTTTGCTAGAAAACAGTAAAAAATACACTAAAAAACAGTTGAGAATACTAAATAATCAATAGTTTTGAGCACTTATTAATTGTTTTGACGTAAAACCACTAAGCATTTTAGGCTCTTTACTTTGAGAATCATTATGGTTAAGATGGTTTGGATATTCTCTTGCTTCCTCTATAACAGAATAATAAACTTTTTGCATCATTGCAATATTTATGTTATTTTTGGGAATTATTTTATTTTTAATCTCCTCCGAAAAATCCATACAAAAAATTTCAATCAATGCACTCCATGTCTTTAAATCGTCTTCTTTTTTCTCTATAAGGATATCAAGATTTCCACACTTTGAAATAGTGTAAATCATTGAACTCAAAAGTAAAATATGAGTATCTTGCTTTGAGAGATACCTATGGGCACGCCGATCAATTTCGAGAACTACATCATTCAAAATCTCTTTTAAATCAAAAACTCGCACAGCTGTATCTCTCTCTTCTTCTCCGTCAAAATTTCTGAAATTAATGATAATTTCCTTTGATCTTGAGCTTTGAATCCAAAAATTATTTTCGTCAATACAACAGAGAATTTTTGTGAAACTTGAATGAAACGGTTCCTCAATCCAATAGTTATCTACAATAATTTTTTTATAAAGAAGCATCGTTGAATAACCTGAAAAAGTAGAAGCAGGAAAGAGGTTGATTTTAATATCATGAGTATTTAGTTCATAAAAAATCTCTTCTATTTCTTTTGTAGTCTCTTCTTCTATTGCCTCTTCAATCTGTTCGATTACAGGTTCCTCTTTTTCTACTTTATAATTTGCGACAAAGAAAAATCTCTTTGCCACAAATATGGAAAAAATAATGAGTACTATGTATGATACATATTCCATACTATCTTCCGATTCGCTTATCTAATAACCCAGAATCACTCAGTAGTTTTACCAATAACTGTCGTGTAAATTTTAGCTCAAACTCCAAAATTCTTTGCGTTCCGACACCGCTTTTCGAATCGTAGTAAATATCTAATATTGCAAGTGCTTCAGCTCTTGTTATATAAATATGCCCTTTTGACAATTTTAGGCGTAGGTTGATATCTCCATCAAATTTTTCAACGACAGTAAACTTATTTTGCTTATTGCCTTTGTCAAATAGTTTTATCTCACTGATTAAAAGTTTTGTGTCGGCATAATTTGATGTAATAACTTCGTTACCCACCATGATAAGATAGGTTCTTACATAGCTTCTTTTATTTTGCAAATCTTCCTCTCTGCCTCTAATGAGAAAAATCTGCTTATCACGAACCAATACAATCGGCACTAATTTTACATTTTCTGGGATTACATCCATCAAGATTTCATCTATCATTTTCTTTTTCTACTTTTTTAGTAACTTCCAATTCACACCACATATCATGTATGGTAGAGTGAACAACACTTAGTTTGTGGTATTTTTGTAAATAAACTGCTATTTGGCGAAAGCTTAAGTTCTCATCATTTTTGAGCGATTTGATGATTGCCCATTTGCTAAGCAGTTTCTCTCGTTTTGGCTGTTTGCGAAAAGATTTTGACCGCACAGCAACAGTGTGCTTTTGTACATCATCGGTTGCATCTTCGTACTTAACTATGGCTAAGACGAGTGATGCGTAAGATAGTAGTTGCAACTCCACATCTTTGTTTTTTTCTTTCAGTAAATAAAAAATAGCTCTACTCTCTTCCATTGTTTTCACCCTCGACTCAAGAGGCAATTTTGTAAAGCTCCTCAAAATAGCTTTTTGTTCTTCATCTGTTTTTTTTACAAGACGCGTTACCGTGCTATGCATTGTGACTGCATCCATGTTTTTCTCCTTTTTGTTTATCTACTTATATTCATAATTTTTTTGATTTTTGGAAATTTTAAAATGATTCATTCGCCAATTCAAATTTAAAGTGCAACAGTTTAGAGATTTAGATATAGTGGATAATCAAAGAGGTTAGCTGCGATAGAAATTATTTTGAGTTAATAGATTTCTTTCATAACCTCTGTTTGTGAACGATTCTGCAACGGAAGGGTCAAATCTAGCAAGGTGGATTTGGGGTACCCACAGTGAAGCCTTAGTGAACAAACAGAGGTTATGAAAGAAATCTAATAAACTTCGGATAATTTGAAAATTTTTTACTGATGAAATGATTTTTATATGAATATGTGAAGATTATGGGGAAATTTTTTTCGAATCGTCTTAAAAAGTTTTAAGATGCAGTGCTTAAAGAATTTAATGATAACTAAGTATGTACTTGGTACCCAAATCGGTACCCATTATAGAAAGACAATATATTAATTTTACATTTTTCTTTGAAAGTTCGTATTTTAGGGAATTTGTAAGTGGTGGGTTCTAAGTGACTTGAACACTTGACCGCCCCGTTATGAGCGGGGAGCTCTAACCGACTGAGCTAAGAACCCATTTGTTAAAT
>JAUPLZ010000286.1 GCA_030836705.1 Campylobacterota bacterium | reverse complement strand
GGCGGTTCTGCTCCTAAGCATGTTGAGCAGTTCTTAAAAGAAGGGCATTTAAGATGGGATTCGCTTGGTGAATTCTTAGCACTTGCTGAGTCACTAAGATTTATCGCTCAAAAAAACAACTCAAAAGAACTAGAAGTTATCACTGAAGCTCTTGATATCGCAAATGCAGGATATTTGGATAACAATAAAGCTCCGGGAAGAAGCGCAGGCGAGCCTGATAATAAAGCTTCTCACTTCTTTGTAGCACAATACTGGGCAGATGCTCTTGCAAAGCAAACCAAATCACCTGCTCTTGCAAGCAAATTTGCTCCTGTTGCAAAAGCACTTAAAGATAATGAAGCAAAAATTATCCAAGAGTTAATGGCAGTTGAAGGAAAGGCTCAGGATATCGGCGGATACTATCATCCTAATGATGCAAAAGCTGATAAAGCTATGAGACCATCTGCAACACTTAATTCAATAATTGACTCTATCTAAATAAAAAAACAAAAAGCTTATACAAGTCAGTCTAGATTTTTTAGACTGACTTAGTTAAGTACTATATTTTGTCAACTTCTTAATCTGTTCCCAACAAAAAATAAAGTATTATACTTGCCGATAAAAGTTGATAAATTAAAGTGCTTAATGGTATAAGCTGAAAAAACTTTCCAAAAGGACAGGAATGAAAAAAAGAGGAAAAAAAGTATCCATAATCGGAGCCGGAAATGTCGGTTCTACTGTTGCATATTCTCTTGCAATGCAAGGAACTGCACATGAAATAGTTCTAATAGATAACAAAGATGATATTGCAAGAGGAAAAGCTCTTGACATGTCACAAGCGGCTGCTGTAGTAAGAAGTCATACGGTTGTAAAAGTTGCAAAAGACGAATCAGATATAGCCGGAAGCGATATAGTTGTAGTAACAGCAGGAAGTGCGAGAAAACCGGGAATGAGCAGAGATGATCTTTTGATGATAAATGCAACCGTTATGAAATCTGTCATGGAATATGTAAAAAAATATGCGCCTGATTCAATCATCATCGTAGTTACAAACCCTCTTGATGTTATGACTTATGTGGCTTTAAAAGAGAGTGGTTTTGAGCCTTCAAAAGTACTAGGAATGGCAGGCATACTTGATGGCGCTAGAATGGCAAGCTTTATCTATCAAAAACTAGGTTATGGAGCTGGGCAAATTAGAGCAACGGTAATGGGCGGTCATGGAGATACTATGGTTCCTCTTGAGAGTTACTCAACAGTAGCTGGCGTGCCTTTAACTGATATTATGTCCAAAGAAGACATAGCCGAAATAATTGAAAAAACTAAACACGGCGGAGCCGAAATAGTAAAATATCTTCAAACAGGCTCCGCATACTATGCACCGGCAAAAGCGACAGCGCTAATGTGCGAAGCAATCTTAAAAGACGCAAAACAAATATATCCATGTTCTGCATATCTTGACGGTCAATATGGATATACAAATGTTTACTCCGGAGTTCCTATAGTTCTTGGCGCAAACGGGGTTGAAGAGATTCTTGAAGTAACACTTTCAAACAAAGAGGCTGAAATGTTTGCAAACTCAGTACATTCAGTTGAAAATATGATTAAAACACTAGAACAAAACAATTTTTTTAATTAATAATTGGAGAGATTTGCATGGAATATAGAATAGAAAAGGATACGATGGGAGAAATAAAAGTTCCTGTCAATGTTTATTGGGCTGCTCAAACACAAAGAAGTGTCGAGAATTTCAAAATAGGTACTGAAAAAATGCCGCTAGAGATAACTAGAGCTTTTACATACCTAAAAAAAGCGGTTGCTCTTGTTAATAAAGATTTGGGCAAACTAGACCCAAAAATAGCAGATGCAATAGCAAAAGCAGCCGATGAATCTCTAAGCGGAAAATTAGATGATAATTATCCTCTTGTTGTATGGCAAACAGGCTCTGGCACACAATCTAATATGAATAACAATGAAGTTCTTGCAAACAGAGCTACTGAAATACTTGGCGGAGATTTTAGAAAAGAAAAGCTTGTTCATCCAAACGACCATGTAAATATGTCTCAAAGCTCAAACGACACATATCCAACGGCTCTTCATGTGGCATCAGTAATTGCGGTTGAAGATCAGCTTCTTCCTGCGATTGATATTTTAAGAGCCACTCTTGATAAAAAATCAAAAGAATTTAATCATATAGTTAAAATAGGCAGAACCCATCTTCAAGACGCAACCCCATTAACACTTGGACAAGAAATAAGCGGATATGTAGAGATGCTTGATAAGTGCAAAATGATGGCAACGGAATCCTTAAAACCTGTTCGAGAGCTTGCTATCGGCGGAACCGCTGTTGGCACAGGCTTAAATGCTCATCCTGAACTAGGCGAGAGAGTAGCAAAAAAATTAAGTGAATTAACGGGCAAATCATTTGTTTCTGCGCCAAATAAATTCCATGCTCTTACTTCACATGATGCACTAGTTTATGCACACGGGGCGCTTAAAGCACTTGCGGCAGATATGATGAAAATAGCAAATGATATAAGATGGCTTGCATCAGGTCCTAGATGCGGCATCGGCGAAATAGAGATTCCGGAAAATGAACCGGGAAGCTCAATAATGCCAGGAAAAGTAAATCCAACTCAAGCCGAAGCCGTAACAATGGTCGCATGCCAAGTTATGGGCAACGATGCTACGATTGGATTTGCCGCAAGTCAAGGCAATTTTGAACTAAATGTTTTTAAGCCTGTAATAGCGCTTAATTTCTTGCAATCTGTTCGCTTGCTTGCTGATTCCATTGTCTCTTTTAATGATCACTGTGCTGTCGGAATAAAACCGGTTACTGCAAAAATTGATGCATACTTAAATGAATCTTTAATGCTTGTTACTGCGTTAAACCCACATATAGGATATGAAAAAGCGGCAAAAATTGCAAAAACGGCACATGCTGAAAACTCGACTCTAAAAGCAACGGCTATAAAGCTTGGTTTTTTAACAGCGGAAGAGTTTGATAAGTATGTCGTACCGCAAAACATGATAGGTCCAAAAAAATAAAAAAAATAATTTTAACAAGGAGTTTACATTGAATATTCATGAGTATCAGGCAAAACAAATTTTTAAAAAATACGGCGTACCGACACCAAGAGGTATAGTTGCAAACACAGCCGATGAAGCTGTAAAAAATGCGCAAGAATTGGGCGGAAATATTTGGGTTGTAAAAGCTCAAATCCATGCAGGCGGAAGAGGTCTTGGCGGTGGAGTTAAGCTTGCAAGATCGCTAGACGAGGTTAGAAAACTATCTGATGAGATTTTAGGAATGACTCTTATTACTCATCAAACAGGACCAGAAGGCAAACTTGTTCAAAAAGTTTACATCGAAGAAGGTGCCGATATAAAAGATGAGTTATACCTTGGCGTAGTTCTTGATAGAGCAAAAGAGATGCCTGTGGTTATGGCTTCAACGGAAGGCGGTATGGCAATAGAAGATGTTGCCCACAATACTCCTGAAAAAATTATCAAAGTTGCCGTTGACCCTGCGATTGGCTTCCAAGGTTTTCACGGAAGAGAACTTGTATTTGGCTTAGGCATAACAGATCCAAATGAGCAAAAGAAGTTCATTAGCTTTGCATCTAAACTATTTAAACTATACATGGAAAACGATGCTGAAATGATAGAAATTAACCCGCTTATCAAAACAGGAAGCGGTGAATTTCTAGCACTTGACGGAAAAATGGGATTTGATGACTCAGCTCTTTATCGCCATCCTGAAATTGAAGCAATGAGAGATATTAGCGAAGAAGACCATGATGAGAGAGAAGCGGGACAACACGGATTAAGCTATGTAAGTCTTGACGGTGAAATAGGCTGTATGGTAAACGGTGCTGGTCTTGCTATGGGAACTATGGATGCAATCAATTATATCGGCGGAACTCCTGCAAACTTCCTTGATGTAGGCGGAAAAGCAAATGCGGAAACTGTCGCAAAAGGATTTGAGATTATTCTAAAAAATCCTAAAGTAAAAGCAATATTTGTAAATATTTTTGGCGGAATCGTAAGATGTGACCGTATCGCAAACGGTATCCTAGAAGCTACAAAAATTACAAATGTTCATGTTCCTGTTGTTGTTAGACTTGACGGCACAAATGCACCGGAAGCAGCAGAGATACTAAAAAATGCAAATATAGCAAATATTATAACTGCTACAGATTTAGCCGATGGTGCCGCAAAAGCTGTAGCAGCTGCAAAACAAGCCAAGTAAGGAGAGAATTATATGAGTATATTAGTAAATAAAGATACAAAAGTTATAGTACAAGGTTTTACAGGAAAGGAAGGTTCTTTTCATGCCGAACAATGCTTGGCGTACGGCACTAAAATCGTAGGCGGCGTAACTCCAAACAAAGGCGGCACTGAGCATTTAGGAAAGCCTGTTTTTAATACGGTAAAAGATGCTGTAAACACTACCGGCGCAACGGTTAGTATGATATTTGTTCCGCCTGCTTTTGTTGCTGATGCTGTTATGGAGGCTGCTGATGCCGGAATTGAACTAGCCGTAATCATTACAGAAGGCGCGCCGGTAAAAGATATGCAAGCTGCAAAAGCTTACGCTGTCAAAAAAAATATGAAAACAATTGGACCAAACTGCCCTGGAATTATTACAGCCGAAGAGTGCAAAATAGGAATTATGCCGGGTATGATTTTTAAAAAAGGAAATGTGGGATTAATCTCAAAATCTGGCACACTAACTTACGAAGGAACAAACCAAGTAGTAAAACAAGGATTTGGAATTTCTACTGCTGTTGGTATCGGTGGAGACCCGATTATCGGGCTTTCATACAAGCAATTACTTGCAATGTTTGAAGCAGATCCAGAGACTAAAGTTATTGTTATGATTGGAGAAATCGGCGGTGACCTTGAAATTCAAGCGGCAAAATTTATAAAAGAAAATATTAAA
>JAUPLZ010000285.1 GCA_030836705.1 Campylobacterota bacterium | reverse complement strand
GGATATAAAAATATCAACATAGATAGTATAAAGCTTACTATTTTTCAATAAATCTTTGGCTTGTTGTGGGTTGCGGGCGGAGTGGCGCTGCTTATTTATATTTTGACAACTCCAAAAAATATAGTTTTGGCAAACTCAAACATAGAGATAGATTACCAAAAAGAGCATAAAGAGTTTTATGATGAATGTATTTCTTGTCACACTCTTTATCCGCCGTTTTTGTTGCCAAAAGCCTCTTGGGTAAAAATGATGGATAATTTAGAAGACCATTTCGGCGATGATGCTTCTCTTGAAGATGATGTCAAAGAGTCTATAAAAGCGTATCTCGTAGAAAATGCGGCAGAAACTTCGACAAAAGAGTCTGCTTATAAGGGTTTGAAATCAATCGGCGATAAAGATATAATCGCTTATACGGATAGTGAATTTTGGAAAAAAAGACACGAAGAGATAGACAAAGAGATTTTTAAAGCCAAAAATATTAAAAGCAAAGCAAACTGCAAAGCGTGTCACCTCAATATAGAAAAAGGAATAATAGAGGATGAAAACATCAAAATTCCAAAACAAGAGAATTAAAAAATGAGAGTCGTTTTTTTGTTTTTAGTTGCATTTTTGTTGCTTTTTGCGGATCATGACAAAAAATATGATAGGCATTTTCATAAGGATTTGACACATCTTGAATTGAGTGACGAGCAGTATCAAAAAATCAAAAAAATACTAAAAAATTTTAAAAAAAAGGTTGAAGAGTTTAGAGAGCAAAAAGAAAAAACAAACAATGCCACGCAAGCGCTCTTTGCAAAAGATAATTTTGATATCGATAAATACAAAAACGAAAGCTTAGAGCCTGAAAAACAAGCGATAGAGATAGAGGCACAAATCCTAAACGAGATACACGAGGTTTTAAACAAAGAGCAGAGGAAAAAATTTTTGGATTATTTTGAAGAGTGGAAAATAGATTGAAAAATACAAAAATACTACTTATAGAAGATGATAAAGATATGCAAAGGTTGATAGCCGAGTATCTTAATAATTTTGGATATGAGACAAGAGCTATGTTTGAGCTTGATGAGGTCTTAAATGCAATAGAAAAGCATATAGACGAGTATGATGTGGCGATTGTGGATTTGATGCTTCCTAAAATGGACGGTTTTGATGTGTGCAAAAAAATCCGCGCTAAATCAAACATACCGATAATAATCTCATCTGCAAGAGGTGACATAGGAAATAAAATATACGGTTATGAAATAGGGGCTGATGATTATCTAGCAAAACCTTATGAACCAAGAGAGCTTATCTTAAAAATCGAAGCCATTTTAAAGCGAGTCAAAAAAAACACCCAAAAAATTAAAATTTCTGATTTTGAAGTAGATATAGCGGCAAAAGAGGTGATAGTTGATGGCTTCAAAGTAGACTTTACGCCGATTGAGTTTGAGATATTTTTGTATCTTATGAATAACTCAAACAAAGCTCTTTCAAGAGAGCAGATAGCCAATGCGACATCTCTTGATTTTAATACAAAAGACAGAACGGTGGATATGCATATAAGTAATATCAGATATAAAATAGGCGATGATGCAAAAAATCCAAAATATATCAAATCGGTTTGGGGAATGGGTTATAAATTTGCGGAATAGAACATGTCGATAACAAAAAAAATAACTATTCTTTTTATTATCAGTTTTTTTATTATGCTTGTAACCGGATATAAAATTAACGAAATCAACGAAGAGAAGATTGAAGCGCTTTCAAAAGAGAAATATCTGCAAATTTCCGACCATTTTTTCAAAAATCTAAGCAATAGCGATTATGCGACATTGGATAAAAAACTTCAAGAGCTTAACTTCAAAAGAGTTGAAGATATCGAACATTATAAGCGGTTTTCAAAGGAGATTTATTCCAAAGATAATCCGTTTGGTTTTATTAAAATTCTAAAACACGAAGATAGGCGATATCTTTTGAACATGCGTTATCTCGATGATGAGATACTGCTAGCGGATATCACGCAAGAAGAGAGTTTTAACCAACAGTTTTTTCTAAATCTACTTATAGCGTCCGATGTTCTTATACTTATTGTCATTTACTTGATTGTATTTAGGATGACCTTGCCGATTAAGGCAATCTCCAAAAAACTGATTAGGTTTTCGGATGGCGAATACAGCATAAGGCTCAAGCAAAAATCAACAAATGATGAGATAGGGGTTTTAAGCCAGACATTTAATCAAATGGCACAAAAAATTGAAAACCTCATAAAATCCAGAGAAAGACTTCTAAGAGACATAGGTCATGAGCTAAGAACCCCGATAGCAAAAGGCAAGATGGCATCTGGGATGCTAGAAAAAAGCCACTACAAAGAGATAATTCAAAAAGCATTTGATAGTCTCGATGAGCTTACAAAAGAGCTTCTTTCACTCGAAAAACTCAAATCAGGCAGTGATTTTTTGTCTATTTCTAGGTTTGGCGCAGAGGCTCTCATTCTGGGTGCGCTTTCTAAACTCTATATCGAAGATGAGTCTATTCTTGATATAAAAATAATAGATGATTTTGTTATAGAAGCAGACAAAAACTATCTAGCGATTGCTATCAAAAATCTAATAGACAATGCTGTCAAATACTCCGCAAAACTTCCTGTTTTTATAGAGGCGAAAAACAATACTGTTTCTGTGAAAAATTACGGCGAGAGATTGACAAAAAATTTTGAATATTATCTTGAGGTTTTTACGCAAGATTCTACTTCAAGAAATAGCAATGGTTTTGGAATAGGGCTAAATATTGTCGATACCATACTTAAAAAACACGGATTTAAGCTCAAATACGACTATGAAGACGGGATGAATGTTTTTTTAGTTGAGTTTACCTCGCCCTTGTTATCACCTTTAAAGCACTAAAACTCTTATTATTCAAAAATTCGATGAGTTTGTTGAATTTTTTGGTTTTTTCATCTTGATTTATCTCTTCGTCTGCTGTGCTAAAATCATCAAAAGTCAGAGGCTTGCTAGAAAAAATAGCGACAAACAGATCAAAACTATCTTTGTTTTCAAAAAGCGTCGCCGCCTCGAAAACGCTCTCGCTATCTTCGCTTGGGACTTTTAACGGTTTGTTTTTTG
>JAUPLZ010000284.1 GCA_030836705.1 Campylobacterota bacterium | reverse complement strand
TTCCAATAAGAGTTGTGATATCGTTTTTGGTTGCTTTATCGTTTGTAGCAGTTTCATCTTGAGTTGTGCAGTGTTTTGCGACAAGCTCTATCTCAAAAACAAAACTACTCCCTTTTCCAAGTTCCGATTCTACCCATATTTTGCCGCTCATCAAATCTACAAGCTGTTTTGAAATAGCTAGTCCAAGTCCTGTTCCGCCGTATTTTCTAGTCATACTTCCGTCAGCTTGCGAAAATGATTGGAATAGTTTTTCTTGCTGTTCTTTAGAAAGCCCGATTCCTGTGTCTTTTACTTCAAATCTTACTCTTTCTTTTGAGATTTTTTTGATAATTAGCTCAACTTTGCCTTCGTTGGTAAATTTGATTGCATTATTGATTAGGTTTATCAGAACTTGGCTTAGTCTAAGACTGTCTCCAACAAAACATCTTCCAATGTTATTGTCGCACTCTACCGTCAAATCTAGATTTTTTTCATGTGCTTTTAGCTCAACAAGCCCAATAACGCTTTTTATTGTTTTTTGTAAGTCAAACTCAGCCTTATCGATAGATAGCTTTCCGGCTTCAATTTTTGAAAAATCTAAAATATCGTCAATGATTACCAAAAGCGCTTTTGCGGAGGTGTTTATCTTGTTCAAATAATCTCTTTGTTTTTCATCCAAATCAGTAAGAAGAGCTAAATGAGTCATCCCGATAACACCATTCATCGGAGTTCGTATCTCATGGCTCATGTTTGCTAAAAACTCTGATTTTAATCTTGTCGCCTCTTCCGCTTTTTGTTTAGCTATAGAGAGTTCTATGGTTTTTTCATTTACTTTAGAGTCAAGATTTTTTATATCATCTTCTATTGTATCAATCATAGCGTTGAATGAGGCGGATAATTTTCCTATATCATCATGTCGATCTGCATAAGGAGATCTGGCGCTATAATCACCGCCGGCGACATTTATAGCAAGATCTGAGAGTTTTGAGATTGGCAATAATAGATTTTTTAAAAAAATATAACTAACTAACAAAGATATCAAAAGAACTATCAAGGAGAGTGCAATGATAAAATTTCTGACATCGTTAGAGGATTTTTTAAATTCATCGGTATAAGCAGATGAGCATACATACCAATCAAGAGCAGGTATATACTCTATCCATGAGACTTTATCATAAATATAATTCCCCTTATCGTTGGGCTTGTCCCATTTATAAAAAAGCTCTTTTGTAGTTTTTGACGCTTTTATTAGATCATCAAATATAAAATTTTTAGTGGTCGGGTTTATTAAGGTTTTTACGGATTTGCCGTCTATGTTGCTATTTGGATGGGCTAGCATCATGCCGTCGCCGTTAAAAATATAAAGATATCCGGTTTCACCTATTTTTGTTATCTTTACAAGCTTTCTTAATTGCTCCATTAGCTCATTTTTGCGTTTTTCAACACCTTTGTCTATATCATCGATATAAACGCCGGTGCCTATAACCATATTCCACTTTGGAAAGTCTTTTGTGTAGGTTAGTTTCTTGTATGGAGTATCGTCATTATTATTTTTTTTCCACCAGTAGCTATAAAAGCCATCACCATTTTTTCTGGCGATTTCAACCATAGGCGGAACTATCAAATTGCCCTTAACGTCTCTTACGCTCGTCATATTTTTGTTTTTTAAATATGGGTGAGATATCAAAATACTATTGTAATCGCTTGCATAAAAGTAGTTATCATCGGCATATTTTAAGCTAGATATGGTTTCTAGGAGTTTTTCTTTTGTTTTTTTTGTATTTGATTTTTTGTATTCCGCTTCTGCTAAATACCAAATAGTTTCGGTCAAATCTTTGAGTTCGCTTTTGTGTCTTTCTAGGGAGTTTATTTTGTAGTCTTCTAGCTCTTGTGAAAAATTATTTGTTAAAAGCACAACCTTATTTAGGATTTCTTTGCCGATTTTTTCCTCTAATATCTGAATGCTATCATCAACCTTTGGCACTATAAAAAATAGCACAAGACCAGCAAAGGCAATAATAGTCGCAACTACCACAATCATTACTTTCAAAAAAATATTCAAGCGGTTCATTGCAACCTCCCTTATGATAGCAGCCATGCATTTGGATATTATAGTTGCTTAATCTTTTAGCAAATAACTTCTTTTTCTCTCTCCGGAAGTCGGGATATTTAGCTGTTCTCGGTACTTCGTGATTGTTCGTCTTACCATTTTGATATTAAAATTATCTTGAACCTGTTCTAATATTTTTTGATCGCTTAGCGGTCGTTGGTGATTTTCGCTTTTGATTATTTCTAATATATAGTCTTTTATCGCTTTTGCAGATGTGTCTTCTCCGACCGTTACGGAAAAAAAGCTTTTTATAGAAAATATTCCTCTATCGCATGCTAAAAATTTGTTTGAAACAGCGCGAGAGATTGTTGATGTGTTTCTGCCTAACTCCTCTGAGATATCGCTTAGTTTCATCGGCTTGATTTCGTTGCCTTTAAAAAAATCATATTGAAACTCAACCAAAATAAGTCCTATTTTATAAAGTGTCGCTTTTCGCATATTCATGGCGTCTATTAAATCTTTTGCTTCTCGTAGCTTCTCTTTTACGAACGGCTCATCTTTTGCAAAAGTGACATTTTCTATTAAAATATTCGGATAAAACTGATCATTTAAAGAGACCTCTAAATTCCCGTCTTTTTCAAGTATGTAAATATCCGGTATTGCTTGCTGAGGCTCCGGTGAATACTCTATAGAGGGCGGGTTTTTGAATTTTTTGAATATTGCATATGCCTCTTCAAAATCGCGATGTTTTTTGTAATCGCTGATAGTTTCCATATTTTCTATCATTTTTTTTAAAAGCCCGTATACTTCATTCGACAGCTCATGATCATTTAGCTGAAATAAAAAACTCTCTTTTACATCAATAGCGCCTATGCCTGAAGGCTCTAGCATGCAAAATCTTTGTCTTATTTTTTCTACGATTTCTGGAGTTGTGGAGTTTTTTTGCGCTATTTTTTCTATGTCGCCTTCAAAAAAACCATCTTCGCTAAGATTATTTATAACATCTTGTGCAATTTTTTTTGAGGTAGGCGTTGGAAAAATATCGTCAGAAATTTGCCTATAAAGCCTTTCATAGAGAGTTTCTTTGTGGATGGTCATAGCCTCTATGCTATCTGATTGAGAACCTTTTTTATCAAATCTTTGAAAATGGTTATAGTCGTCATATTTGCCGGAAGAATCGTCAAAATTCGGTTCGTTGTCATCTTCTATATATTCAGTCTCTTGATTTGATTCTATCTCTACATATGGATTTATACTCGCATACTCTTTTAAGTTTGCCTCAAGCTCGTTTAAGGGGCATTGAAGAAGCGGAAGCCAGTTTCTAAGAGTGGCGGATAAAGTTTGTTTTCCCGCTATTGAGTGTCTTATTTTCATAGTCTAAAATTCTCTCCAAGGTAGTTTGCTATAACGGCTTCATTTTTTGATATCTCATCACTTGCGCCATGCGCTAGAATCGAACCATCTTTTAAAACATAAGAATAATCACATATTGAGAGTGTTTCTCTTACATTATGGTCGGTTATTAAAACCCCGATATTTTGTTTTTTGAGCTGCTTGATGATATTTTGAATATCCATAACGGCTATCGGATCCACTCCCGCAAACGGTTCGTCAAGTAGTATAAATTTCGGCTCAGAGACAAGGGCTCTTGCAATTTCCGCTCTTCTTCTCTCTCCACCGCTTAAGTTTACTCCTTTTCTTCTTCTAATTTGCTCTATATTAAATTGTTGCAAAAGAGCTTCTATTCTCTCTTTTTGTTTTCCCACATCATTTTTAAAAGCTATTTCGGCAGCCAATCGCAAGTTGTCTTCAACGCTCAAATCCTTAAAAATACTGGACTCTTGCGGAAGATAACCTATGCCCATTCTTGCTCTTTCGCTAAGAGATAGTTTTGAAATGTCTTCGGAGTCAAAAAAAATCTGACCGCTTGTCGGCTTTACAAGCCCGCACACCATATAAAAAGTAGTGGTTTTCCCAGCACCGTTTGGTCCAAGAAGCCCTACAACCTGCGCACTGCTTACTTCGATATTTACGCTATGAAGAACTTCTGTTGATTTGTAGCTTTTTTTAAGGTCTTTGGCTACTAGTTTATGTTTTGACATCAAACACTCTTTTTTCGTTTTCTTGTGTTATTGAGATTGTAACCCATTCAATCCCCCAAGAAGATAAAAGTTTTTCTATTTTTTCATCAGCCCACTCTATAAAATGCCATCCTTTTTTTTCAATAGTCTCCGCTAAGCCTCTATTTATAAATTCTTCACTCCCTATTCTATATAAATCATAGTGAAAAATCTCATTTTCGTATTCGTGCAAAATCGAAAAAGTCGGAGAGGAAGAGGTAGCTTGAGGCGCTTTTATTTTTACAAAATTTTTTACAAAAGTGCTTTTTCCTGCACCCAAATTTCCCTTTAGCAAAATCACCATACCGTTTGGAAATTTTTCTAATATATAGTTTGATATTTTTTTAAGCTCACTAGGTGTTTTTATTTCAAATTTCATAACGAATTTGAAACTTTTATGATTTTTTCAAGCGCATTTATGGCTTTTTTGGAATCAATAGCTTCGTTCGCCATATCGATACCCTCTTTAAAATCTCTGGCTTTGCCGTAAACTACCAAAGAAGCTGCCGAGTTTAGTATGACTATATCTCTTTTTGCTCCTCTTTCGCTTCCGCTTAAAATAGCTCTTGTTATAAGGGCGTTTTCTTTTGCTTCGCCGCCTTTTATCTCATTCAAAGAAGCCTTTTTAAATCCGAGTGATTGCGGGTCAAGCTCGAATAGTTCTATTTTGTCGTCTTTAAGCCTGCTGACAAAAGACGGTGCGCCAAGACTAAGCTCATCAAGTCCATCCGCAGATGAAACCACCATAGCGCTTTTTGCTTTGCTGTTTTTTAGCACATGCGCCATTTTTTCTACAAAACTTTTTTCGTATACGCCTATAAAATATTTTTTAACATCCGCCGGATTTGTAAGCGGACCTAAAATATTAAAAATAGTTCTATGCGAGATAGATTTTCTAATCGGCATAATATGCTTCATTGCCGGATGGTGGTTTTGCGCAAAAAGAAATGTAAATCCGCACTCTTTTAGCATTTTTGTTTGCTGCTCTACGGTTAGATTTAGATTAACCCCAAGGGCATCTAGGACATCTGCGCTTCCTGATTTGCTTGTGATTGATCTATTACCGTGTTTTGCCACAAAACATTCAAGGCTTGTTAATAAAATGGCGCTTGTGCTTGAGATGTTAAAACTTCCGGATTTGTCGCCACCGGTACCGACTATGTCTATTAGTTTTTCTTTAAGAAGCGGTTCTAGCTCCAACTTGATAGCGTGGCTTTTCATCACATCGGCAGCAGCTGTTATCTCTTCTATGTTTTCGCCTCTATTGTAAAGTTCTATCAAAAAACTTCTAGCCTCGTCTTCGCTCATTTTGTTTGAAAAAAGTCTTTCAAACTCTATTTTTGCCTTATTATAATTCATACTATTTGCCTTACAAATTCATCTTTTTTACTTTTTGGTATAGATTTTGTCGTAGGTATTTGCAACACCTCGTATTTTTCTGTTGAATCCAAAAAAACAAATTCGATAATATCACCTATTTTTATCTGTTTTGATGATTTTACCTTCATGCCGTTTACAAGAACCGCATTGTGCTCAATCATGTCCTGTGCTATAGCTCTTCTTTTTGTTAGATTTACGCTATTTATAAATTTATCAATTCTCAAAAGTTATTCCTGATTCGTAGCTGTGTAATAATATCTATAATTTTTTTAAATTGCATTAATTGACTTAATATTTTGTTTGCACTATAATCGTTGCCAAATCAGGTGGTATGAAGCCTACTTGAAAAAAAGGAGAAAAAATGAAATTTAATCGTTTGGCTGTTACGGCAATTCTTGGTGCGTGTGTGTTTTTTTCAACCGCTCATGCGGATGTAAAAAAAGGTCAAAAACTTTACCTAAAAGCCTGCAAAGAGTGTCACGGTAATGGAACAAAAGGTGCCGCTATGCATTCTCAAGCCGAGTGGAAAAAGCTTTTTGATAATAATTCTCAAGGCATGGTGGATGCTCACAAGGGAACACCTGGTGAAAACAAAATGAGTCCTAGCTTTTTTGAGAAAAACGGGGAGCATATATTTGATTTCTTGCATGAATATGCAAATGACAGCGGCAATGTACCTTCTTGCTAAAAGTGTCTAAATAGTGGCGTTAACCTCGCCGCTATTTTTATAAATACATAAACTGCGATAGTATAATAATAACTGCAACAAACCAAAATGGTAGTTTGTGACTCTTAAAAATCCACGGATTTATCTTAAATACCTTTTGATTAAAACCTCTTATGCCAAGCCAAAGTCCAAGAAAAGCTTTTATTAAAAGCATTATCTGAAAACCACTAAGTCCTTCAGTCGATATCTCTCCAAATATTTGACTTATTAAATATATTCCGGTACCTACTGCAACAAAAAGACTATAAGGAACTACTTTTCTTACATGAATCATTATCGCCTCTCTTGCTTTTGCGTGCTCATCCGGCGTTAATGATAGGGTCATTTTGGAAAGAAATAGCATGTCTACTAGCAAAAAGCCGCCGTAAATAAAAGCGGATAAAAGATGAATTGTGTGAATGAGAGTATAAAAAATGTCAAATCCCTTGAATATTTTTAAGCCGATGATGATAGCATATTGCTAATAAAAGCGGGGGTAAGATGAAGAGGTCATTTATTGTTTTTACCACACTCTTTTTTGCGCTATTTGCGACCTCTTGTTCTTCTTTAAAAAAAGAGCAGTTAGTAAACATAGGTGCGAATGATTGGATTGGTTATGAGCCGCTTTTTATTGCTAGCGGGCAAAATTATTTTAAAAATCCAAATATAAGAGTTGTTGAATTTGGCTCTACTTCAGAAACGATAAAAGCTTATAAAAATGGTCTTATTGAAATGGCGGCTGTTACTCTTGATGAGGCAATTTTGCTAAAAGAGACTGGCTATAAGCCAGTAATTGTTTTGGTATTTGATATTTCAGACGGCGGCGATGCTATAGTTGCCCAAAAAGAGATAAAAGATTTTCAAGCTCTTAAAGGTAAAAAGATAGGATTTGAAAAAACGGCTCTTGGTGCTTATGTTTTAGCTTTGGCGTTAGAAAAAAACAAAATAAAAGAATCCGATATAAAAATGGAGTATATTGAATTTTCAGAGCACGAAGATGCTTTTTTGAATAACTTAGTTGATGCGGTAGTGACTTTTGAGCCTACAAAGAGTTCTCTTGTAAAAAAAGGCGGAAATATTGTTTTTGATAGCAAGCAGATACCAAATCAAATAGTTGATGTTTTAGTGGTAAAAGAGGAATTTCTAAAAGCAAATCCAAAAGCGGTAGAAGATGTGTTAAGCGGATGGAAAATTGCATACGAAAAACTAAAAAATAGTCCGGATGATATCGCAAAAATATCATCAAAAAAATACAAAATAGATGAGAGTGAATTTTTGAAGCTTTTTGAAGGGATAAAAATTCCAAGCATAAGCGAAAACAGGGCGCTTTTGCAAAATAATAATGATTCAAACCTCTCAAAGACAGCCAATATGCTAATGAAAATCATGAAAAACAAAGCCCTTTTAAAAGAAGAGATTAGTCTTAGCGGTTTGATTGATGATAGTTTTATCAAGGCGATAAAATGAAAAACATAAAATTAAAATATCTCGTACCTTTTATTTTTTTTACAATATCAATGGTTGTTTCGCTTGGCATCTATTTTTTTAATATAGACAGAGCACTCAAAACAGAAGAAAATAAATTTATAGAGCTAGCAAAATATAGAGCAATAGAGCGTCAAGGAATAATAGAGGCATTGCTTAGAAAAGATGACATTGCCGAGCTTCGCAGGATTTTTAATGTTATCGGCGCCGCAAAGGACCTTGAATATGCTCTTTTGATAGATGAAAATGAAAAAGTAATAATATCAACCAAGAGAATGTTTGCCC
>JAUPLZ010000283.1 GCA_030836705.1 Campylobacterota bacterium | reverse complement strand
TAAAAAAACCCACGGCATCTGCATAATGCCTGATGCATCTCGATAATCGGGCTGATGCATATGCCACAGAAAAGCTACATTCACACTTCATCTCTCTTTTGCATAGTTTTGAATTTTTTGGGTATAGCTTTCCAAAAGTGCTTCCCCGCTCTCCTGACTGCTTGCTTGTATATAGAGATTGAGATGATCGCTGTATTGGTCTGGAATCATCAAGGCCCAATCGGTCTCATTTTCCCAAATCTTCACGCCATCTTCTGAGGATGATTTTTTACTCTTGGCATCTTCTAAAAATTTTCGCATCATTTTTCCTTTGAGGGCCTGTGTGCATGCAATCTTTTCTTGCATATAGCAAAAATAATCAATTTTTTTAGATATTTCAGAGAGTTTTAATTTACTTGAGGCAAGCATTTCCATAATCTTTAAACTTGCATATATAGCATCTCTAAAGACGCCAAATTCGGTAAAAGCAAAATTGCCGTCAACCGTTGCTATTAAAGAGTACTCTTTAAGCTCTAAAGCCTTAAAATCAGTATATTTTCCTCTTTGAATATCAAGATTTTCAAACTTAATCATATCAGGCGCCCATGTTGGTAAAATAACTCTTTTTTTCTGATCTTCTACGTGCATATTTAGTAAATAAAGAACTACTAAAAGTCCTTTTACCATATCTAAAAGTTCACCCTCATCAGTTACCAGATGTATACATTGGGCATTTGGATAGATCATGATCCCTATATCAAAACCAAGACTTGATACTATTGTTGAGATGTTCTCTTCAGAACGTTTTTTAAGTATGGTAAAATTGGAGAGTTTATACTCATCATAATTAGCATTTAAAATTATGTTTTCTACGCCTATTTCATTTAACATAACTGGAAAAATATCACCTGTAGATCCATGCATAAGATCAACTACAACCTTAAATGTATTGGACTTTATTGCGCTACAGTCTATTTTGTTTTTAATAGCAGATTTATAATTATGACACTCTTTAAAATACATTACCTCTTCAATCTCTCCAATGCGTAAAAAATCTACCCTTCGAAATTTTTCTGTAAAAAATGTTTTTTCGATGCTTTTTGCACTGTTTTGATCTATGCGGATAGCTTCCTCGTTAAAAAGTGTAATTTGAGAATTTGCAGCGTGAAAAACATCCTGTTTAAAATGTGCTCCGCCGGCTAAATCGGGATTATTTGCAAGAGAATATCTTAAAACAGAGGGTGAGATACTTCTTAAATCCAATACATTAATTCCGGCAGATAAAAGTCCACCTAAAAATGCTCTTTTTAGCATTCTTGAACTTTTATCATGATCTCTTCCGACTACTACTTTTCCTCCTACAGGAAGTTGCGCCGCAAATGCTTCTGCCAGTTTTGTAGCCATCTCGCAAGAGAGTTCAACATTGCTCTTGCCGGTTACTGCCCCATTTTCAAAGATAGAGTTTTGATATCTGCTTCCAAAAACAAGATTATGACTTATTATAGAGGCTGCTTCTATTTTTTTGTTTGGCCAAATGATCACATCATGCTCAAAAGAGGTAAGTTCTCCGACTTCACACCCTTCTGAAAGAATAAGCCCGGCTTTTGCAGTTACATTTTTATCAATTAAATTATTATTACAAATAACAGCATTATCAAGTTTTACATTTTTTTTGATTTTAACATCTTCCCAAATAATACTATTTGAAATACTGCAATTGCTTCCTATTGCCACATTATCGCCGATTACGACATTATTTAGCTTCACTCCCTCCTTTATCTTTACATTTTTGCCCAGGACAACGGTTCCAAAGATTTTCACAGAGCGGTTCAGATCATACGCTTCATCGCTATATACAATGCCCTCTGCATATTTTTTAACAATGCCCTCAAATTTAAAGTTGACCCTTGCATTTAAAATATCATCATAGACCTCGCGATAACTCTCAGGATTTCCGACATCTCTCCAGTACCCCTCTAAATTATACCCCATCAAGTCAATGCCTTTTTTCATAAGCAGAGGAAAAAGATCTTTTGCAAAATCAAAATTTTCACCTTTTGGAATATAATCCAATATCTCAGGTTCAATGATATAGATACCTGTATTTACAGTATCGCTGAAAACTTCTCCCCAGCTCGGCTTTTCTAAAAATTTCTCTATAACACTCTTTTCATTTGCTATCACAACGCCAAATTGGAGCGGATTCTCAACAGATGTCAAACCTATAGAAAGTTTTGCATTTTTTTGTTTATGAAACTCAAATATCTCTCTAAAATCAAAATCGGTAACCAAATCTCCGCTGATAACGATAAAATTCTCATTTCCGATATACTTTTGAGCCAGCTTTACAGCCCCTGCCGTTCCATAATCATCATCGGGGACGACATAGGTTATTTTGATGCCGAACTTACTTCCGTCACCAAAATAATTTTGAATAATCTCGGGTTTAAAATAGAGCAAAACGATAAACTCTGAGATGCCTAAATCTCTCAACAACATCATAGTATGCTGCATCATTGGCCTGTTGATGATAGGCAACATAGGTTTGGGCCTAGAGTGTGTCAGAGGCTGGATCCGCGTCCCAAATCCTCCCGCCATTACTACAGCTTTCATGCATTGCTCCTTTTCTATAAAATTTTTAGAATCCTGTGTTATAGGTTGAACATTTTTTTATAATACTCTGTTGCCATGCGAGTAGAATCAAACTCGATTTCTATATCACTCATTGCGCTTTTCATAATATTTACCCACTCATGGGGCGTATTATAATATGTAGAGATAATGGTATTTTCCAAAATATCCATCATATTTTTATTATCAAGCCTATCCTGCTCTGTATGTGGCAACCTGCTGTCGACCCGAGGGATAGTAAAAGCATTTTTACCGTCCTTTGCAAACTCCGGGTGCCATCCATCATAAATGGAGAAGTGGATTGAGCCGTTCATGCTCGCTGTCATTCCGCTTGTTCCACTTGCTTCATGCGTAATTCTTGGTGTGTTAAGCCAAACATCGCTCCCCTGCTTTAAAAGCTTTGAGAGCGTGAGTTCATACCCGATTAAAACTGCCATATTTTTAAATTTATGACTTATATGCACCAATTCATTAAACATATCTATAGCCACATTATCTGCAGGATAAGGTTTTCCTGCCCAGATAACTTGAACGGGTCTCTCTTTATTTGTTATAAGTTTTACAAATCGCTCATAATCATATTTTAACAATCCCGGTCTTTTGTATTCCGCAAACCTTCTTGCCCAAACAATAGTTAAAACCTCTGGATCAAACATTTTTCCTGTCTGGTCAGCCACCACATCAAAAAGAATCTTTTTAAGATGTTTTTTTCTTGCCAAAAGCTCATAATCCTCATGCTCATCAAGCGCTCGGATAAGTGTTTTGTCTGTCCAATACTTCTTGTTTTGTGCATTGGTAATGGAGATAATCTCGCATCGCCCCTCTACACCTGACCACATCTCATTGGCAATGATTCCATGTATTTTTGAAACAGCGTTGGCAATTTTTGCAGCCCTTAATGCACCTACTGTGAGGCTAAAACGGTTATCCTGCTCATATTCGCTTAGCATTCTGACATGTGCAAGATCCAAACCG
>JAUPLZ010000282.1 GCA_030836705.1 Campylobacterota bacterium | reverse complement strand
TCTCTTCGTCATCAACCTCTACTATGTCATCTACAAATTTTAAAATATAATCAAATGTCTCTTTTGCCGTATCTCTTACCGCTATTCCATCCGCTATGGTTTTAACAAAAAGGCTATCTTGCTGGCTCTTTGCCAAAAAAGAGTTTCTCATAGCCGGTGCGCCTGATGCCGAAACACCTATGACTTTTATATCCGGCTTTATCGCTTTTGCGGCAACCGCTATTCCGCTTATAAGCCCTCCGCCGCCGACTGGAACAACAATAATATCAAGCTCTTTTATATCTTCAAGCATTTCAAGCGCGATAGTACCCTGCCCCGCCATTACCATTTCATCAGCAAAAGGATGAATAAAAGTAATATGATGTTTATTGGCATAGTTTTGAGCATACGCATATGCCTCATCATAGCTATTTCCATGAAGAATAACCTCGGCTCCAAGCTCTTTTGTGCCGTTTACTTTAAGCAAAGGAGTGCTTTCTGGCATTACGATATATGATTTTATTCCAAAATGAGAAGCAGAAAAAGCAACGCCTTGAGCGTGATTTCCAGCACTTGCTGCGATTACGCCGTTTTTTTTCTCTTCTTCTCTTAGGGTTGAAATCTTATTAAATGCACCCCTTAGCTTAAACGCTCCGGTATTTTGAAGGTTCTCTTTTTTTATAAAAACCTCAGTACCGCAAATATCGCTTAGCTGTGTCGCATATGTAAAAGGCGTTCGCTTTATAACCCCTTTTAGCCTTTCGCTTGCTAACCTTACATCATCAATATTAATCATTAAAAAGTTTCCTATGTTCAATCATTATGCACTTATTTTGTACGACTTCAAAACCAAAATCTCTAGCATCTTTTGCCGCTTCATTGTTTGTGATTCCAAGCTGTAGCCAAATAGCTTTGATATTTTTTATGGTCTTCATTTTTTTTACCACTTCACTTGCAACTTCGGGCTTTCTAAAAAGATTGACTATATCTATTTCTTCCTCAATATCTTCAAGTTTTCTATAAACTTTTTCGCCAAGTATTTCACTCTCTTTTGGGTATATCGGAAAAATCTTATAACCTTTTGATTGCAGATACGAAGCCACTCTGTGACTAGGTTTTGACGAGTCAGGAGAGAGTCCAACCACTGCTATATTTTTTGACTCTTTTAACAACTTTAAAATTTCAGCATCGTTTGAATTATATGCCGGCAAACTGCACTCCATCTATCAAACCTTCCCTTTTGAAGATTGGATTTTATTAATATAAAGATAATCAATGGTTATTTTTTTTCTCTTTGGAAGATTATTGCTAAGTTCAAGAATTATAGAGCCAAAATCTTCAAAAAGATAGTTTGCCATACTTCCTGGAATCGGGTTTATCTCATTTAGATAAACCTCATCATCGATAACAAAAAAATCACATCTTATGAGACTTCCGTCAAAAAGATTGGCATATAATTTTTCAAAAGAGCTCTCTATTTCATTCTTTATTTTCGGTGAAACGGGAGCTGCTGTCGGCTTTGAGCTTCTGCTAAAATCGAGATATTTTTTATCAAAATCCAAAAACTCATCTTTTTGAGGCTTTTCTATGATTGAAAGGTTCATTTTTTTGGTTTTACAACCCGCTAAGTTATATTCATGGACATTTTTTATAAACGGCTCAATCAAAACCTCATTATCAAACTCAAACGCTACATCCAAAGCATATTCAAGCTCGTCTTTGTCTTTCACCACGCCAACACCGATAGAGCTTCCTAGCCTAAGAGGTTTTACAATCACAGGATAATCAAACTTTAACTTCAAACCGTCTCTTGATTTGATATGCTGATAATCAAGGGTCTTAACTCCTATCTCTTTTGCATAAAATTTTGTAAAAAGCTTATTAAAACTCAAAACGCTAGCCTCAATTCTAGGTCCTATAAAATCGATATCATAAAACTCCATAAGCGATGCTATCTTGCCGTCTTCGCCGTCGGCTCCGTGGATTAGGTTTATAAAACAATCAACTTCTACTTTCTTTTTGCCAAGAAGTCCGCTTTGAAAAAATCCATTTTTTTCAACTGTTAATTTTTTTGATTTTTTATATCCGCCGCTGCTAAAAAAGTTGGATTTCATATCCTTGCTATCTATCAAAAAAAACTCTCTATTGCTTGATAAAAAAACAAACTCCAACTCAAACGAACTAAGCACTTTTTTAAGAGTTATAGCGCTTACTACGCTTATCTCATGCTCAAAACTCTCTCCACCAAAAATTATCCCAAACTTCTTACTCAATATATTGCCTTTACTTTTGAAAATATTTTAATGCTTCTTTTACAAGCCCTTGCGTATCTGTTGAACGACACATTGCAAGGTTTTTTTGAATTGCCTCTTTTTTAAACCCAAGACTCTCAAGCGCCATGATTGCCTCTTCGTGCGCCTTGTTTGCCGGTGTTTTTTCTGTTAACTCCACAACAAAACCGCCAAGCTGAACTAGAATCATTCCGGCACTCTTTGGACCGATTCCCGGAACTCTTTTTAGAGCTGTAATATTTTTTGATTCTATTATGTTTGTAAACTCGCTTGGCAAAAATGTAGAACAAATAGCAGTCGCTACTTTTGGACCTACACCGTTTACTTTTAAGAGCATCTCGAACATCTTTTGCTCGTTTGTATCGATAAATCCATGCAAAAGCATAGAATCTTCCCTCATAATAAGCGTAGTATAAAAAAACACCTCATCGCTTTTTATAGCGGAATAACAATTGATAGAGACAAAAATCCTATAAGCGACACCACCGCTTGTCAAAACATCGACAAACGAAAGTTCTTTTTTTATTATTTTTCCGCCGACTCCGCAAATCATATATTCTTAACCTCCACTTCAAATTCCTCCTCTCCTACTCTTCTAAGAGAAAACACAGAAGGACTCATCCCTATTTTTGGAATATACTCTATTTTCATCTCAGGTGCAATAAGCTTATAAAAAATCTTATTGTGTGTCTGCCAAACGCTCATATTGATAATTTTTGCATGAATCGCCGCATCTTGAATAAGAGAAATCTCATCTTTTTCATTTGATAATTTCTCTTCCAATACCTCTAACCCTTCTTTTAAATTAACAACCTCTTGAACACCCAAAGTGAGTTGTTTATATCTATCAATATGAATTTGCGAAGGCTTGCGACCGCTTTTTTTTGCATTTGTTATTATCTCTTTTAACCCATCGATATTCTCTTGCGCTTGCTGAAACATCTCTTTTTTTGATAAGTAGCTTTTTTGTAGCTCTTTTACTTTTTTTTCCAGCTCTTTTGAACTAACCAAAAGAGCATCAAGCTTCTCTCTCTCATCCACAGTAACTGCCGGTTCTATTATAAAATGGTTATCGGAGCCTTTTATCATGCCTGTAATTTTTATCTCTTTTGAGGCTATGATTTTTACATTTGAAAAAAGCTCTTTAATTTCAACACGCTTGCCTCTTATAGTACCGCCTATCGCCTGCTCAACAATCACATAATCGGCTGTAACTTCACCGTTTTCTAGCTTGTCTATCTGGGCTTTTTTTGCATTTAAAAAACCTTTATGAAGACCTATTTTTGCGCTATCTGCATATATTTTACTTGTTTTGTGCGTTTGACCTTTTATCTCTATTTTTTCCGCCGTCAGCTCCGCACCGTTTGCCACACTTCCTTCGACTATTATTT
>JAUPLZ010000281.1 GCA_030836705.1 Campylobacterota bacterium | reverse complement strand
GGCTTTGGAAGCTTACAAAAAACGGGATAAAGACAATTGAGCTGGAGATAATTAGCAAATTGTCAACGATAAAATATATAAACGATATGAAATTAAATTACAGATATGTGATTTTAAAAGAGATAAATAATCTGAAAAGGAGTATAATAGAGTATTGTGACTACAACGCTTATGTCGAATAAGTTATCTCGCTTAAGCGTTTTGTAAGTTTAGCGACAGCCCTGTTTTTAGGGGCTTGGTGCTGAATGGGTTATTTGATTTATCATTGTTTAAGTTTTATGTTTGCCTCTATTTTGCTGGTTTACGCCGTAAAATAGAGGGGTTTTATATCTTATTTGAATTGTTAAAAGTAGATGAGTATGAGCTTGAAATAGAGCAGACTGTTAGTTTTATATCTTATTTGAATTGTTAAAAGGAACATATTATATACCATTCAAACAATAAAGTCAAGTTTTATATCTTATTTGAATTGTTAAAAGCTCCTGGAGTACCTACACTCTCGATCCCTCTCTAAGTTTTATATCTTATTTGAATTGTTTTTTCAGAGGGATTTCACTCCCCCTTTGCAGCTTCGTAGGATTTGTGCAGTTCGAATAGTAGCTGCTCAAATGATAAAAATGGTTCAGCTGCTATAATTGATTGCATCACTGCGTTATCCTCTTTCCCGTTCCAAATTTTAATATATGTCCCCTCTTTGTAGCCGTTGTCTTGCCTGAATTTGTTAAGGGCGTTTTTGCCGATATATTGAGCGTATAGCTCATCTAGGCTAAGCCCTATTAGGGCGCATGCTTCAAAAAAGAGGCGGCTTAGGACATTTAGGTTTGTAAGCGGTGTTGTGGCTTCGTTTATGATTTTCTCCATTACCGCGAGTATTTTTTCCTGCTCTTTGGTTTCTTGAGTTTGAGTGTATGTGTTGAAGATGATATGTTTATAAAAGCTCTCTAAACTGCTGTAGCTCTCCGTTCTTATTATCTCACTCATTAAAAAGTGCCAAATATCTACAAGTTCTATTTTTGCATTATCCCAATCAGCCTCTCCCTCGATATTTTTCCAATGCTTCCATGGGAAACTCCCGATGAACTCTGCCCCCTCAAGATGGATACATCTCTTCCAATTGATTTGCTTTCCATGTTTTGTGGTTCCGTGTATCCACTCAGAACCGTTTGTCTCGTCGTTTAATTTTTGCTGTAACTCAAACATCTCTTTTATTTTTTTAATATTTTCTGTGTGCATTTTTAATCCTTTAATGTACTTCTCTAAAATTGGCTTGTCTAGCCGCCTCGATCGTGTTTGTAACACCCGTTTTTGCGAATTGAATTTGCGGTTTTTGCAGCATTAAAACCTTTTTTAAAGTCTCTTCGTTGCAATAGAGCTTCCCTTCGTTTTTTTCACAAAACAAAAGAAGATTTCCCATAAACTCCTTAACCTCTCCGCTGGCGTATTTGCCGTATTTCTCCGTTATAGAGTTGTCTAATTTTGGTATCTCGTCCATAACATAGATTGAATTTGAGTGGTTGAAAACATCTTCTCCCGTTATTCCGCTTACTTTCATTTTTTTAATGTAATAGTCACAAACATCAATAAAGTTCTGTTTGAGTGGGTAATTGACGAAGTATTTTAAGCCGAACCTGTTAATAAACTCAGGGTTTTTATTAAGCAAATCTGTTATGTTGTTGGCAGTGGCTATAACAAAATTACTTTTTATATTAAATCCGCTGTCGCTGTTAAAGTTGTTGAAAATAGTAAGCAGTTTTCCAATCATAACGCGCGCCATTGCTGCGCCGCTACTTGGATCTGCGACTTTTTCAATCTCGTCTATAAGCAGAACATAATCATCAAGTGACGCTAGGTAGTAGAAAAAATCATCTAGTTTTTTAGATGGGTTTGCGTCGCACATAATAACACCTAAATCTAGCAATATCAATTTATAACCTAACTCCCCTGCGAGGCATTCGGCGAAATATGATTTTCCTGAACGGGATACCCCTAAAAACATTGAGAGGTTCTTTTGGATAAGCCCCTCTCTGATGTACTCTTTGGTTCTTAACATATCAGATTTTGGGATTTCAAAACCGCCCAAATCTTTAAACTTAACTTTTGGCTCGGAGACTATAAGCCCGAACTTGTTATATAGCTCTGAGTTTATGTCTTCATTGAACAGCTCTTGCTGCGTTGTTTTTACTCCTCCCATTCTTGTCTTTGGCAGCTCCTTGACAACCAATAGAGAGTTGTTTGAAAATAGGCGTTCCGGCGAGATAAACGCTACTGTTTCGTTCGCGAGGTTTTTTTTGATAACTTCTATGTTCGGGAACGCTAAAATTTGGGTGATTTTCTCTAGGTACTTCGGGTATCCTAGCTGTTTTTTAACAGCCTCTATATTCCCCTCCTCTATGGTTTTGTAGTACCAACTGTCGTCCGCTTTTAATTGTAAATATGCCATAGTAGCCCTCTTTTATTGAAAATCTGATAGGTACTCTATCAGCTCCTCTTTGATTCTCTCTTTGTCTTCTTCTGCCGTATGGGCTAAGTTTTTAATCGTGTCTATTAAATAAACAAGGTCGATTTTTGACTTTGGTTTTTTTGCTTGTTTATCAGGCATTGTTGGGCTCTGCGCATTATTTGCCCCTGCGCGCTCTTCCCATGGGCTTTGTTCTTCGTTATCGTCCCCTGCCTTGTTCTCTTCTGCGCCCTCTTCTTCTTCGTCAAAGGATTTTATCTTTTTGGGAGAAATTGTTGTGGACTCTCTCTCCTCTGCCTCCTGCGGAATCTCAGTTTGTTTTTTTGTTTTTTCTACTATTTCGCTAGGTGTCTGCTCTTTTAGGCTTGCAATTTTTTCTTTAACGCTTAAATCGCTTTTTGCTATGTAATAGAGTGCGCTTAAAGAGTTGTACTCTTTTTTAAATATCTCCTCTTGCACTTCGGGCTCTAGTGTGGCAATTTTGAAATATTTCGTCACCGTCCCACTGGAGTGTATGCCGAAGTGCTCTTTTGCTATCTCCGCGTACTGATTTTGCTTTAGTGATGGATCCTCTTTTTTTAAGAGATCAAAATGCTGCTTTATAGCGATTGCCGTATCAAGAACAAAAGGGTTTTCGCGAGCCATGTTCTCTGCGATGCTCATTCCTGCGATATCGGAAATATTATTGACCGTCTGCATAAAGCATGGGATTTTTAGATATTGCATCTCTAGTGTTTCTAGCTCCAGCTCCTTTTCTTTCTTGTTTAAAATTTTAAAGGCTTCTAGCCGTTTTTGCCCTGCGATCAACACATAGCCCTCTTCCTGCTTGGTAACGGCAATTGGTGTTAATATTCCCTCTTTTTCGATACTCTTTGAAAAATCTTCAATCTCGCCCTTTCTAAAATGTTTTCTTGGCTGGAATGGGTTTGGTTTGATATCGTGAATATTTATATGCTCTAAGAGGTTTTTGTTTTTTTGGATAGTAAACATTCCTCTCTTTTCCGGCTCAGAATTTCCTGAGGAAATTTTCCCCTCCATGGAAACATCATCTTTTAATTTGGATAATATCGCCTTTTCTTTAAGCGATAGCTTCTCTTTTTTTGATTCGAGAACTTGAATCTGCTCTTCTTTTGTCATGTTTTATCCTTCTCTGGTAATTAAATCAATTGCGTAGTCGCCTAGCTCGCTTATTGTATCTAGTGCGACTGTTCTGTTTTTCGGGTAGCTGATGAGCGGCTTACACTCTGTTTCAGCGGCACCGAACAATTCGTTTTCAGGGATTGAATAGACATTCAAATCCGTTTTTGTTTTTAAGCGCTTGTGAAATTTTTTCCAAGCTTTTTTTGAGTTTGAGCTTTTGTCCGCCGATGTTCTTGAGAGGATGAGCGAATCTATTTTAATGTCAAGCCCCCACTCTATCGCATCACCTTGAAAATAGTTTATCTCATCAATGATGTGTTTTAGCGACTGCAAGCTCTTTTTATGCGGAGTTGAGACCAAAGAGATGTAGTCGCTTGCAAAAAATGAGAGCTCGATTGAGAGCATATTTGACGGTGAAGTGTCAATTAAAATAAAATCATACTCCTCTTTTGCCTGCTTTAATATCTTCTTTAACAAAATAGAGACATTCGGGATGCTTCTTGCCGTCTCAAGTCCTCTTCCTAACTTCCATTCGGACGGAAGTATATCAAGTGTTTTGCCTTCAAGACCGAAATTTATCGTCTGTGTCACTTTTTTTACTAGGGCAAAATCAACTTCGCGCTTATGTTCGGAGTAATCCTGCATAACCGTCAATATTGATTTTCCTGCCGATTTTTCTTTTGCTATCATATCAAGAATTGTATCTATCTCCTCATCACTTAAGAGATCAATATCCTCTTTAACTTCAAACTCTACATCCGTATCAAAATAGGTTGAGAGTTGGTTCTGCATATCCATATCAACTAAAAGAACTTTTTGGTTCAGAGCCGCTAGTATTGCGCCTAGGTTAGCAACTGTTGTTGTTTTACTTACCCCGCCTTTTAAGTTATTAAATGCTATTGTTAAACATTTGCTTGATGCTTTTTTGTAAAGCGGCAAATTTTTAAGTTCGTCTTTTCTGTTTGACTGAACTAAACTTTTAATTGAATTGAAGTCCCCATTGGTTAATTTCTCAATTCTACTATTTACAAAATCCAAATAGTTGGTTCCTGTCACATAAGTGTGTTTTTTTGTTCCCTCTATTGTAAACACTGGGAGCAGGTGCGCCAATTCAGTCGCAATTGTACGGCTTATATCTAGGTATTCCGCGATGCCGTCCGCGGTTATTAATGCCTTTGCTTTACTCATTTTCTCTCTCCTTTTCAGTTTGATTAATACATTTTTCACACACTGTTCTAATAGATATTAGAAACCCATTAGAACCTCTTATGCTTTTTGCCATATCATTAAGCGCTTGTTGTCGCGTCAATTGCTGACTCCTTTTTTATGAAATTTAATTTTCTTCTCTGCACCCCTGTGAACTTTGCTATTTCATCGAGCAGAAAATCTGTCACTAGGTAGCTGTTTTGCTCGATTTCAAGAGGGATATCCTCTTCCATACCCCTGGCAAAGGCTGTGATTTGTTTTTCTCTTACATTCGCATATTTGGCAATTACTTCAGCATAGAGAGAGTATATGCTGAGTGTTGTTGCCACAGCCTCTATTGCGAACTTGTGCTTTACAAAATGAGCTATTGAGGTTTGCCACGCCATGTCCGCGTATGAAACAGCCCTTAAAAACTCATTTTTGTTGCTTCGGCTGCGAATATACATGAATTTTTTTATCCTCTGCCGAAGCGTGTTAATCGCAGCCGTTCTCTCCTTTGCGACTTTATAATTATACATTGAGAGGATACTCCCCATTATTGATGCGATAATAATCGCGTTTTGCAACGGAGTAGTTTTTATCTTAAGTATATAACCATCATTTCCTTCTCGGCGGATTTTGGTCAGCATGGTTTGAAGCGAAAATATATCTTCCGCCATGAACTCTTTAGTTTTCGTTTTTAAAATCCACATAGGCACTCTCTCAATCTAGCGTTACCGGCTCACTCATGTGATCCAGCATCGCCTCTTCCCTGTTGAGCACCCTTATTCTGCTTTTGGTCAGCTCACCGGCGTAGTGTTTTACAGGATCTGTCAATTCTGAGGATACAATCATCGCAAGAAATGTTTCTGCTTCACATATCCCCATCTTTTCAACTTCCGCTAATTTTTTTTCTAAAAGAGGGGTTAGTTTGATATTTTGCATATCGCTCGCCTCCTATCCCGCAATTAAGACGGCTGCTACTAAAGCGATCGTGCCCAAAGCTGCGCTTAGGTAGCGCAAAAAAAGAAAAAACTTATCTGCGTTCTCTACCTTGTCGCTTAGCTTTGTAACATAGAGAATTGAGATAAAGCAGATCCAAAGCAGCCCTATAAGGATGTTTTGTGTAACAGCCGTCAATAGCGTAGGCATTATTACTGTATTTAAAAACGCTTTTTTCTCCGCCGTTGA
>JAUPLZ010000280.1 GCA_030836705.1 Campylobacterota bacterium | reverse complement strand
TGAAGACCTATTTTTGCGCTATCTGCATATATTTTACTTGTTTTGTGCGTTTGACCTTTTATCTCTATTTTTTCCGCCGTCAGCTCCGCACCGTTTGCCACACTTCCTTCGACTATTATTTCAGAAGCGGAAATTTTTGTATTCGGACCTACATTATCCTCATGTTTTTCTTTGCTTTTTAGATTTATTTTTATATCTTTATCGAGTCTTGCATCTATATTTCCCGTTGATCTAAAAGTAGCCTCCGTTATCTCAAGCTTATCTGCAATACGAAGCTCTTTGTCGTCAACTTTTACATATCCTTTGGTTTTGGCAATATATATTATCTTTTCCGGTTCGTCTTTTTTTTCTATTGTTTGGACATCTACTACAAACTTCGGCTCATTTGTTTTTTTTGGCTCAAGCGCCGGCACAAAAGCACCTTTAAAATTTCTTCCGGGTTTGCCCATTTTTGGCTTAATGTATTCAAGTGCGACTTCACCCTCTTCTATCGTAGTGATAAAGCCTCTATCTGCATAATTTACTTTTTCTTCTTTGATTTTTTCTTCATGTTTTTTAACTATTCTATCGTTTACGCTTGGTATGGGTTCTGGCCATCTGCAAAGCACCAATTCATAATCATCAAATAAGCCGTCATTTATTCTTATTTTTGTTACAAGCTTCTTAACACCTTCTATCATCTCATCGTCAAATAAATTTATAATTATCCCGCTTCTTATTTTTCTTTTATTTAGCTCTTTTATGAGTATTTTTTCAAGGTTAGGCGAATAGTGAATGATTGACTCTTTTTTTATATGAGCTTTTGCTAGCGAGTATGTTTTGTTTGCCGATACTTTCATAATCAAATCAAGATCTTTATTTTTAACAGCATGTTTTAAATTTAACTCATAGGTTTGGCTTATTATAGTTTTTTCATCAAGCAGCAAATCCTCTTCTTTTAATCTTTTTAAAATCCCTTTGTCTATGTCAGTAAATTGATTTGCGTTTGGAAGTTTTATCTCTGTTTTTATCATAACAAGGTCAAAATCTATCTTTTGCGTCGGCAAGTTGGTTTTACTTGAAATTTCTTTTAAAAGCTCTTGCACATCACTGGTTTTATAAATAGCAAAACTATTTAGCGCTACGCTTTTTTCACTACCAGATTCACTCTCACTGCCGCTAAAGCCGCCTAATAAACTCACTTTAAACCTTACTGTTTTTTTAGCCGATTATACCAAAGAGTTTGACAATTTAACCTGATTATATAGAGTTACCGGCTATAATCCCGCCCATGATAAAAGCTTTTTTCACAAACTCTACCGGCATACTAACCTCAAGAATACTTGGCTTTATTAGAGATATCATGACAGCGTCTTTCCTTGGCGCTAACATATACTCCGATATTTTTTTTGTAGCATTTAAACTACCGAATCTTTTTAGAAGAGTTTTTGCCGAAGGAGCTTTTTCGCAGGCTTTTATTCCCTCTTTGACATTCGCAAAAAATCGCTCAAGGTTTAGTTTTGAGATATTTTTTTGGCTTTTGGCTATTATTTTTGCCCTATCGATTTTTGTTAATATTTTTAGCTACTTTGTAACCTATATTATGGCTTTTGGTTTTGACGAAGAGACGAAACTCATAGCATCTCCGCTTGTAGCTATAAATTTTTATTATCTTAATTTTATTTTTGCAGTATCTTTTCTTACCGGCATGCTTCACTACAAAAACCACTTTGCTACAAGCGCATTTTCGACAGGACTTTTAAACATAGCTCTTATTGTCGCTCTTTTGCTCTCGGAAAATTTGGAAAAACTAGATATGGTTTATTATCTAAGCTATGCGGTTTTAATCGGTGGACTTTTGCAGCTCTTAGTTCACCTATACACTTCAAAAAAACTAGGAATTTGCAAAATTTTAATAGCTGGTTATAAGAGCAAAAAAGACTCAAGCGAAGATACAAACAGATTCAAGAAGGCTTTTTTTCCGGCTATTTTCGCTTCATCAGCGTCACATCTTTCTGCATTTTTGGATACTTTTTTGGCATCTTTTTTGATAGCCGGAAGTATTAGTTATCTTTATTACGCCAACAGAATATTGCAGCTTCCGCTGGCACTTTTTGCGATAGCAGTCGCCATGGCACTTTTTCCTTCAATCTCAAAAGCCATACACAAAAACGACAAACAAAGAGCGATAGAATTGCTAAAAAAAAGCAGCTGGATACTTTTATATCTGTTATCGTTTTCTACCATTGCCGCCACTTTGCTTTCAAAAGAGATTATCTGGTTTTTGTTTGAAAGAGGCGAATTTACAGCTCAAGACACCGAGACAACGGCATTTGTATTGGCTATGTACATGATAGGTCTTTTGCCTTTTGGGCTTGCGAAGATTTTTTCTTTGTGGCATTTCGCCAACCACAACCAAAAAGAGGTAGCAAAAATAACAGCAATTTCTCTTATTGTAAACATCATCCTTTCTCTTGCTTTAATAGTGCCGCTAACATCAGCAGGACTTGCACTTGCTAGCTCTATTTCTGGCTTTGTTCTTTTTTATTTAAACTACAAACTTTATAAAAAAGATGCAAAAGAGGAGATATTTTTAAACAAAAAAATGTTTTTATTCGTTTTATGTATAATCGCATTCACGGCGGCTATTGAGTTGTTTAAATACTATTTATACTATTTTAATATTATCTAAGGAGACGGTTTGGATTTTTATCTATATGACTCGCATCTGAAAAAAAAAGTAAAATTTGAGCCAATCAAAAAAAATGAAGCAACAATCTATGTGTGCGGACCGACCGTCTATGATTATTCTCATTTAGGGCATGCAAAAAGCGCACTCTCTTTTGACCTTTTAAAAAGAACGCTAAAAGCCATCGGCTACCGAGTAAAAATGGCAAGAAATATAACAGATATAGACGACAAAATAATAAATAAAAGCCTCTTGACAAACACTCCTATAAAAACGATAACCGAGTTTTATACAAAAAACTATCAACTCGAAATGAAGCTTTTAGGAGTAAGCACTCCTGAAATTGAGCCAAAGGCGACAGAAAATATCAAAGAGATGATAAATTTAATAGAAGCTTTGCTTGCAAACGGCGCAGCATATAAAATAGCAAACAACGATATATATTTTGACACATCAAAAGATTCAAAATACGGTTCTCTTTTTCACTCTCTTCAAAACGACAAGCAACACAGAGTCTCAACCGAGGG
>JAUPLZ010000279.1 GCA_030836705.1 Campylobacterota bacterium | reverse complement strand
TACCTTGATAATTATTGCCGTTCTGGTTTTGAAGCTGATATCTTTTTTTAATTTGACTTTCAGACGATATGTTTTCTTGTTTAAGCTGATGCTGATAAGAATACTTTCCGCTTGTTTCTTCTGCCGTTAGGGCTGATGAACCTGCCAAGATCAATGTTGATACGATCAATAAAGTTTTTTTCATGGTATTTCCTTTGAAATGATTTTAATTACAAAAGAAGTATAAAAAAAGAGTGTGAAAAAAGTATGAATAAGAGAATAGAAAAATAAGAAAATTATCGGCGGCCGCCGCCTCCGCCATTTCCGCCGCCACCCATATTCATGCCCCCCATGTTGGGCTGAGAAGATCCTTTGTTAAATTTAAAATTGAAGTTGGATTTATTTTCATAATTGTAGCTTTCTGACTTATCTTTATTTTTAAATTTTTCTGCCTCAGACAATCCTATTCCATTAAAATTGTTGTTTTTATCAAATATAAAGTTAGGTTGTTTTTTAGGTTTATTGTCTGCGGCCCTGGTAAGTTTTTTTGGTTTACCCGTATTTTGAAGAATGGCACCAAGCGACTTTTCATTCGCCCATAATGATACATGCAAAACAAGTAAACATCCTAACACTAAATGCGCTTTTTTCATTCTTCTCTTTCTACTTATTTTTTAAATTATATTATAATAAAAAAAAGTGAATACTGTATGAAATCCGTTTTGACATTGTATGTTATAATCGTAAAATAGGAGTTTCAATGAACATTTTATTGCTAGAAGACGATATAGCATTATCAGATATCATAGCCGAATATCTTCACGATAACAGTTTTATGGTAGATGTAGTCTATGATGGTGAAGAGGCATTAAGCCAAGCCTATGAACGTTCTTATGATTTGTATGCATTTGATGTAAATGTTCCGGCGATCAAGGGTTTTGACCTTTTAAAAATACTGCGGGACAATGGTGACACCACACCTGCCATCTTTATCACCTCCCTCAATGACATTGAAGACGTATCCGAAGGCTTTCAAAGCGGCGCGGATGATTATCTCAAAAAACCGTTTGAGCTGGCTGAACTTCTTTTGCGTATCAAAAATATTCAGAAACGATCTTTCGCCCAACAACGTTCGTCTGTCATCAAAATAGATAAAAATGTCGTATTTGATATAGATACCGAGTTGTTGATTGTCGATGGCCAGAGCATTGCTTTGCCACCCAAAGAACTCAAGGCGCTTAAATACTTTTTACAACACATCAACACCATTGTTTCTTTTGAGGATCTTTACAGAATTATGTGGAATTATGATGAGAGTGCCACTGCTGAATCATTAAGGGCACACATAAAGAACTTAAGAAAATATTTTGCACCTGACACCATACAAAACCTAAGAGGCTCAGGCTATAGATTTGTCATAAAAGCAGATAACTGATGCAGGCGACAACCAAAAGTGTGCTGTTTTTTTTGATTGTTTATTTGGGGTCTATGAGTATTTTTGGTACAGGAATCGGATATCTCTATTATATTGATCAAAAAAATGCGCTGATTGAAAAAATGCGCTCGGGCATGCGCAATAAAGCTATCAGCATCAATAGCAGATTAGAATATTACCACGAAACAAAAAGTGAAAATTTTACATTTTATGACGAAGGATACGATATAGCGCTCTATGATCGCGATAAACATCTAATCGCCTCCACTTTCAATGACCCAATAGATTTCTCTCAACTTTTTTATGCCTATGGATTAAAATATTATCTTGTTGAATCCATCTTTAAAGAGTATCTTGGTGTAAAATATATTGTCATCAAACAAAACCTCTCAACTGAAAAACTCAACAATATACTCAAGCAGATCAGCATCATAGCTCTATTTGGATTTTCTTTTTTACTTTTTGTGTCGCTTCTTTTATCCAAGATTATGCTTTATCCCATCAAAGATCTCATCCATACACTTAAAACATTCATGAAAAATACTACCCACGAGATGAATACGCCCATCAGCACCATTTTAATGAGTTACGAACACATGGACAAAACAAATCTTACCGAAAAACAGCTTCGTGCTCTTTCTCGCATAGATATTGCCGC
The DNA here is from genome assembly GCA_030836705.1 of Campylobacterota bacterium. Lineage (GTDB taxonomy): Bacteria > Campylobacterota > Campylobacteria > Campylobacterales > SZUA-545 > JAUPLZ01. Next base: position 1,738 of record JAUPLZ010000279.1, on the reverse strand, counting down.
CAAAACGCTTTCCGGGCTATACAACGATCTTTCTTTCGTTTCGTTTCACAACTATATAAAATATGAAGATAAACCCGTGAACGTCGAAGAAGTTGTTTTGGAACGCATAAGGTATATGGATACACTCATTCAATTTAAAGAAATAGACATACAGTATGATCTGCGGCACAAAACGATCAGCATGGATAAAAGAAAGCTTATTTTAGTGATTGACAACCTTCTTTCAAATGCCATCAAATTCTCCAAAAAGAACGGGAAAATCAAGATCGTATTGAGGGAAAATTACTACACCATCAAAGATAACGGCATAGGCATCTCAAAGGAAAACCAAAAAAAGATATTTGAACGTTTTGAATCTTTCCATATTCAAGACGGATTTGGAGTGGGGCTGGATATCGTCAATCAAATCTGTAGGGAATACAATATCGGCATCCTGCTTGATTCCGAGGTTTCAAAAGGGAGCGAGTTTAAACTGATGTGGCCCACTCAAAAAAACTTGCGCCCCGCATAATAATCGATCTTCCAGACATCGTTTTCTTTGGAAAAATAAAGCTTTTTTTTCTTTTTATCTTCCGTATAGTGCACCGTCAGCCTTTCTTTGCCATTCATTTCAACTTCCACAATCCGGATGTCCGGCGATACTTCCCTGGATGCAAGATCTTCTGAGAGCAGTTCTTCTGCTTTCATTAAAGCATCTTCGTCCTCTTTTGCTTTTTCAAGAAGCGATTTAAATGCCTGATTTTTTAAAGACAACCGCAACCCGAAAGCCTCAAGTGTCATCAGATAAGATGAACGTACCATAAACTCCTTGAGAGCTCCAACGCCACCGCCATAAAGCAGTTTGTAGTAATGGATCACTATCTCTTCGGGTTTTGTAAAATTTTCAGTCATCGCCTATCGTCCATTTTAAAGCAGCATCATAAAAATCTTTTTGGCATTTTCATCAACAGGCCTATGCTCTTGCGATGGCGGTTTGAAACGCTTCAAGATGATTGAGACTCCCTTCTTTCAAATTCTCATAAACACGAACCACATCATTTGGCATACCTACAGAGGCCTCTTCAAGATCTTTTATATCCGTAATTTCAATAAGTTCGCCGACCTTGAGAGCATCCAGCAAAGACTCTTCCCCGCTTATCACGCATGTATCGTACAACTCTTGCAAAATTGGCAATACAAATTCTCCTACTTCTGACTCATCCACCCCTGAAATATCTACGCCATACTTCACACAAAGTTCTCTGGCTGAGTCCATATGTCTTTGTTCGGAAAGCTGAATGGAAGCAAAGGTTTGCTCTTCCGTATAGATATTTCCCAAAGTGATGTAGGTATCCCTGGCTACTTTTTCTTCCTGATAAATAAAAAAAAGTTTATCTTTTTGCTCATCGGTAAGCAGCGTACTTGTATTTGTTTCCTTTGGGCCTTTCGCATAAGAAGATACTGACATTAAAGTAACTGCACCCATACTTGTTGTTAGCATTTTTGATAAGAAATTTCTACGACTCTCAATTTTTTCATTCATTTTACATCCTTTTGTTTATTTTTTAGGATGCCTATTTTAAAATGATAGTGTGAAATCGGTATGAAATTATTGCAAAGAAGATTTGGTATATATAATCATTTTTTATTTACATAAATACAAATCAAGCCAAAGAACCTTCAGAGGAAACTATCCTGAAACGACATTCCCCCAATGTTATCGCCTTGCCTTTTTGCAGCTGTTCAAGTATATATTTTA
>JAUPLZ010000278.1 GCA_030836705.1 Campylobacterota bacterium | reverse complement strand
TCTTTTCCTATATTCAAAAACCTCTTTATAAGTAATTTTTGAAGAATAAAAACCATGGCAATTTTGACACTCCAAATGCACTATTTCAGGATCTTTTTGTATAAATACGGATTGTTTTGCGGTTGCATTTTTGTTGCATAACGGGCATTTTTTGCCTGTATCGTAAATCTCATTTTCGTGCAAAAATTGACTCGGATGATAAATTGTGGCTTTCATTAAACACTCTCTTTTTCTATATTGCAAGTCTCTTTGACAATAAAAATAGGTCTTCTTTTTGTTTCGTCATATATTTTTCCGATGTATAGCCCAAGCACTCCTAGATTGGCAAAAATAAGCCCTCCGACAAAGTAGATAGAAACCATCGTACTTGTCCATCCTGCAACGGCTATGCCAAAAAATAGATATCTGTAAATAAGCCAAAACCCGTACAAAAAAGAAAAAAACGAAAGCAAAAAACCAAATATAACGGAATACTTTAGCGGCTTATTAGAGTGAGCCAATATGTTATCAAGTCCAAATTTTATAAGCCTTGAAAGAGAGTAAGAGGATTTTCCATCATCTCTTGCGCCGTGTTCTATGTCAACGCTTGCGGTATCAAAACCCATCCATTTTATAAAATACGGAAAAGTCCTGTTTTGTTCGGAAAATTTTTTGAAATTTGTTATAACTTTTTTTGAATATATGCCAAAATTAGCCACCGTGCTGTCACTTTTTTGATCTGTAAAATGGTCAAAAATCTTATAAAAGAGTTTTGAAGCGGTTTTTTTAAAAAAGCTATCATTTCTCTCAACCCTTCTTCCTAAAACCACATCATAACCCTCTTGTGCTTTTTCGTAAAACTTTATAATCTCTTCCGGTTTGTCTTGCAAATCGCAATCCATCACAACCAGCCAATCAGCATCAGCATAATTAATTCCGGCGGTAATTGCATGATGCTGCCCGAAGTTTCTCGATAAATTTATCCCTTTTATTCTTTTATCATCGCTAGCTAGCTTTAAAATATTCAGCCAAGCATTATCAGGACTTGCATCGTTAACCAAAATTATCTGATATTCTTTTGTTATTTTTTCAAGAGTGTTTTTGACTCTTTGGCAGAGAGTTGATAAACCTTTTGAACATCCATAAACCGGCACAACTACACAAATATGAGTTTTATTCATTTTTTGCCTCTTTGATTTTTGTTAAATCGTAAACTTTTTGACATTTTTGCACGGTGCTTAATCTATGGGCGATTATGATGAGCGTTTTATCTTTGCTTATTTCGTATATTTCATCCATTATTTTCTCTTCCGTTTCGCTATCGAGTGCGCTTGTAGCCTCATCCAAAACCAACACATCCGGATTTCCGTACAAAGCTCTTGCTATTGCTATCCTTTGTTTTTGCCCTCCGCTTAACATTATGCCGCCGTCTCCAACTAATGTATTTAAGCCATTTTTTGACTCTAAAAAGTCATAAATTTGAGCTTGCTTTAGAACAGATATCACTCTTTTTTTATCATACTCTCTGCCAAAAACAACATTCTCAGCCACCGTTCCGTCAAAAAGATAAACGCTTTGCGGAATATAGCCTATTTTCTTTCGCCAAGAAACAATATTTTCGTCACTCAAAATCTCGCCGTCAATTTCAATATTCCCGCTTACAGGTCTATAAATACCGATTATCAAATCCACAAGAGTGCTTTTCCCGCTGCCGCTCTCCCCGACAAAAGCTATTTTTTCGTTTTTGTTTATTGTTAGCGAAATATCATCAAGCACGACATGTTTCTCTTCATAAAAAAATCTAATACTGTTTAACTCTATTTTTTTAGAAAATTCTATATTTTTATCTCCATAATTTTCACTATCATACATCAAATCATTATGCACAACATCAAGTGATTTTTGATAATACATAATACTGTTGTATCCATTTAAAATCCTGCTTGCTGATGGCATAAGTCTATAAAGAGCCAAAATAAACATCGAAATAACAGGAATAAAATCATTCAAATTGTTTTGATATTTCCATACAACATAAACCACGATAACTATCACCAGCCCAAATCCGATAGCCTCGAGAAAAAATCTTGGCGCAGATTGAAAAGTAGAGTTAATGGTATTTGCGCTTGTATATCCATAGCTTGCTTTTGAAAAGTTATTTAAAATCAAATCATCGCAAGATTGGAGTTTTATGAGCTTAAAGTTACCGAATGTGGAATGTATTGTTTCAACAAATTTTTTATGAAACTTTTCCCTTGAAACTCCGGCTTTTTTTATCTTTTTTGAAACCGTTCTTGTAAGCAAAAACGCATTTATAAGCAAAAAAACAGTCGCTAAAATAGTTATTTTCCAGTTCACATAAAGCATAAAACCATATAAAACTATTACAACCATAATTTCACTGATAATTATCATCAAAGACAAAAATACAGCCGTAAGATTTGCCGCTTCATTTATGATTGTTTTTGCAAGATACGCGGAGTTTTTTTTGTCTTTGATGATAATTATCAGTGAAATTAT
>JAUPLZ010000277.1 GCA_030836705.1 Campylobacterota bacterium | reverse complement strand
TAGAGAGAGTGATTGAAGAGATAAGAGATAGGCTGTATAAGAACGGTATAACGCATTTTGTAATACAGCCGGAAAGCTGTAGATACGATAATAACAATATGAGCTGTCAAAGACACTAATTTATAAATTTTCAAAAACCACCATGTCTCTTCCTGCTTTTTTGGCAACATAAAGCAAGTCATCGGCTTTTTTTATTATAGTCTCATTATCGCACTCGCTGGCAGGATGCAAAAGCACTACGCCCATTGAGATAGTAACTATTCCTTGCGGATTTTTTTCGTGTTTTATTTGAAGTTTTTTAATACTGCTTTTTGTATTTTCAAAGAACTCTTTTGCTCCGTCTTCGTCGACATCGGAAATCAAAATAGCAAACTCTTCGCCGCCGAGTCTAAAAAGATAGTCACTTGGTCGTTTTAGGTTTGACTTAAGATTTTTTGAAACCTCTTTTAGCGCCTCGTCTCCGGCTTGATGACCGTAATTGTCGTTATACAGCTTAAAAAAATCGATATCTATCATAGCAAAACAAAGAGTCTCTTTTTTTCGTTTTACTCTTTGGAGTTCTCGCAAAAAGATAATGTCAAAATACCGCCTATTGTACACTTGAGTAAGCGGGTCGGTTATGGAAATGCTGGTTAGTTTTGCATTGAGTTCTTTTAACCTTGCGTCGTTTTGATGAATGTTTGTAACGATAAAGAAAAAGATAATAGCCGTTAAAAAGAAAACGATAAAAAGTGTTAAAAAAAGCATCTTAATAGTGTTTGCGTAAGTATCGTTGGCTATTATTTTCTCATGCGCAGCTAGTGAAAATTCATATGCTGTAAGCTTGTCGATAATGTCTACAACCGGTTCTATGTTCAGGTATAACTCATTTTTTGCAATCTCTTCTATTTTGGCTTTATTATCCGATTCTAAAAGATAAATGAGGGTATCAACAGTTTCGATTGAAATTTTTATTTTCTCGCTCGCATAATCGCTAATTTCTTTCTCTTTTGCAGTTTGATATAGCGCTGTATATTCGCCCCATGAGTTATAAATAACCTCTTTTGCATCCAGTATCTTTATTTTTGCGCTATTTGCGTCTAATGTTGAGTTTTGATATTGGTGAATAGTGTTTAAAATGTTGTAGCTATACATATCCGAAATAGTTATAAGATTTGTAGCAGGAATAATATTGCCGAAATAGACAATGTCAAGACGGTTTTTTATGGTATTCATGCTTTTGTAGGAGATAAAAGTTATAGCGAAAAAACCAATTGCTACAACGCTTAAGAGAATAACATTTTTTGAGATGATTGATATTTTGTTTAAGAAGCTCATTCGTGCGTTAAAGCAAAAAAAGTTCCTATATGCATTTTGTTAATTTTTAAGTGTTATAATCCACCAAAATAACTTTTTGAGGTAAAAATGTCCAATAAAATCGAAGAGATAAAAAAAGAGATTTCAAAAGTAGTAATCGGGCAAAATCAAATGATAGACGGTTTGCTTGCCGGAATACTAACAGGCGGTCATATTCTGCTTGAAGGAGTCCCTGGTCTTGCAAAAACTACTGCCGTTAATACGATGGCAAAAACTCTAAATCTTGATTTTAAAAGAGTGCAGTTCACGCCCGATTTGTTGCCAAGCGACATAATAGGCGCGGAGATTTATGACCCAAAAACAAATGAGTTTAAAATAAAAAAAGGTCCGATTTTTACCAATATTTTGCTTGCGGACGAGATAAACAGAGCTCCGGCAAAAGTCCAATCGGCACTCCTTGAAGTAATGCAAGAAAGGCAAGCAACAATAGGCGATAAATCATTTGCTATCGATAAGCCTTTTTTGGTTTTGGCGACTCAAAATCCGGTAGAACAAGAGGGTGTTTATAATCTTCCAGAAGCGCAGCTTGATAGATTTATGCTCAAAGTAAAAGTAGGCTATAACACAAAAGAAGAGGAGTTGGAGATTGCAAAAAGAGTTGCAAATAACTCATTTGAGCAGGTAAATGCGGTCGCAACAAAGGAGGATATTTTTGCCATGCGGGAAGAGGTGAAAAATATCCACATCGACAAAGAGCTTGAAGAGTACATGATAGAGCTTATATTCGCTACAAGAAAAAATAACGAAAATCTTCAATACGGTGCTAGTCCTAGAGCGTCGATAGACCTTTTTAAGGCTTCAAAAGCCTATGCCTATATACACAAAAAAGATTTTGTTTCGCCAAGTGATATAGCAAGGGCGGCAAAAGATGTTTTAAGACATAGACTTATTTTAAGCTATGAGGGTGAAGCGTCAGGAATAAGCTCTGATGATATCATAAACAAAATCCTAAGCGGAGTTGCCATACCTTGAAACAGGGCAACATAAAAAAAATACTCATAAAAAGCAAAAGACAGGTTTTTTCTGAGCTTATCGGGAATAATTCCACGCTTTTTAGGGGCGAGGGATATGACTTTATGGAGCTTAGAGAGTATCAAATAGGCGATGATATAAGACATATCGATTGGGTTATAACCGCCAAGCAAAACAAGCCGTTTGTTAAGATTTTTCATAAAGAACACCAAATAAATGTAGTTATAGCAACTATTCTTAATGGCTCTGTTTTTTTTGGCACAAAAAGGCTAAAACAAGATTTGATAGCGGAAATTGCAGCTATTTTGGCATTTGGCGGTATAAAAAACGGTGATAGTTTTTCGCACTGGATTTTTGCCGATAAGCTCTACTCATATACAAAACAGCAAAAAAAACAAAACGGAGTTGAAAAGCTCATAAACGATATTTTGAATTTTGATGCGATAAAAAAAGGCTTTGACAAGCAAATCATAGAAAAAGAGCTTATGTTAAGAGTAAAAAGAAAGTCTTTGATTTTTGTAATCGGGGATTTTTTCGCTCTTCCTGAGTTGAGTTTGCTTGCAAAAAAACATGAAGTCATTGCGCTTGTGGTAAGAGATAAGCATGAAGAGAAGCTTCCTGATTTGGGTGAAGCAACGCTTATAGATCCGCAGACGATGGAGTATTTTGAGGGGAATTTGTCATCCGGTTTAAAAAAAGAGTATGAAAAAAAAGTCTACGAGATAGACAAAAACCTAAACGACTACTTCAAAAAACACGCAATAAGATGGGTTAAGCTTTATACCGATGAAGACCCTTTTGTAAAGCTTCTAAGTCTCTTTAAGGAGTAAAATAAGTTGAAAAATTAGAAGACATAAGAGACATAAAACCGATTTTTGACATAAGCGACTATTATTTTTATATTGCTATGGCAGCTCTTGCGGTTGCAGGGATTGCAGCGGTTTTGTTTTTTTTGTATAAGTTTTTTAAAAAGAAAAAAGGCAACACAAGAGCTAATAATATAAAAAAACTAAAAAATATTGATTTTACCGATTCAAAATCATGCGCATACGAGATGACAAAATATTTGCGGCTTGTAGCGCTAAGCGATAGTGAAAAAATAAAAGCCGATGAAATTATAGAGAAGTTGCAGGAGTACAAATATATCAAAGCTCCATCAGCTATTAGCGATGAGATAAAAGCGCAATATAGTGATTTTATAAAGGTTTTAGATGAACGGGATAAGTGATATAGAGTTTGAATTCGTCTATGCGCTTTTGGTTCCGCTCTTTTTTCTTATCTGTGAGAAGTTTTGCAAGTATAAACCGGCAAGGCTCTATTTCCCGCATTTGGCGGTCATAAACGCCTCTGGTCTTATAAATGAAAAAATAGCCTCTATTTTCAAATGGTTAGCTATCATATTTTTAAGCATAGCCCTAGCTTCTCCGGTGCTTATGGACAAAGAGGTTTTAAAATCAAGAGTAGGTTATGACATAGTTGTAGCAATAGACGCAAGCGGTTCGATGAGCCGCCCTTTTTTGAGCGACAAAAGAGTCAGCAAGTTTGATATTACAAAAAAAATAGCGAGTGAGTTTATTGCAAAAAGAGAGTTTGATAATCTTTCAGCTGTTGGATTTGGAAGATATGCTTTTATAATTTCGCCGCTAACTTATGACAAAAATGCGCTAAACATGATGGTCGCACAGCTAAATATGCATGAATCGTTTTCAGAGGGAACGGCGATAGGCGATGCGATAGCGCAAGGGGTTAGAGTCTTAAAGGATTCAGAGGCAAAAAACAAGATTATAGTGTTGGCAACGGACGGCGAAGAGGAGGGCGAAGTGACGCTCACTTACGATAAAGCCACAGCGCTTGCAAAAAAACACAATATCAAAATCTACACGATAGGAATCGGGCAAAAAGGCGAGTTTAATGCAATGGCGCTAAAGTATATTTCGGACGAGACTGACGGAGTGTTTTTTTCTGCTAATGACAAAGAAGCGTTAAAAAGCGTTTATGACAAAATAGACGAACTGGAAAAATCCAAAATAACAACTTCCGATTTTGTAAAAAAAGATTATCTTTATGATTATTTTCTTTTTGTTGCATTTATAGCGCTTGGTTTTTATATATACTTCAAACACGGGCGAAAAAAATGATAAAGTTTTTAAATCCTGAAATTTTTATTGTTTGTTTTTTTATAGCGCTTTTGGTTGCAGTTTCGCTTTTTTTTGCAAAAAAATCAAAAAACACTATTTTTAGCCAAGAGGTATTTCAAAAACTCTCTTTTGAAAATAAATCGTTTTTTAATACCAAAAAAAGAGTAGCCGTTTTGTTCCTAGCGCTCTTTTTTATGGCGCTCTCTCTTGCAAGACCGGTAATCGATAGGGGCGAAAAAGAGATAGTTTCAAAAGGTACGGAGATAGTTATAGGGCTTGATATTTCTCTCTCTATGGATGCAAAAGATATCTATCCGACAAGGCTTCAAGCGTCGTTAAATAAAATAAAAAAACTCATTGATGAGTCAAGAAATGACAAAATAGCCATAGTCGCATTTGCTGAGAACTCTTATATTATTTCGCCGATGACAAATGATAAAAAAATTATAAACTATCTTATAGATTCGCTTGATATTTCTAGGTTTGAAAATAGAAGCTCAAATGTTTTAGCGGTTATAGAGGCTACAAAGATGTTAAGCCAGCAGGAAAACAAGGTGCTTTTGGTATTAAGCGACGGCGATGAGGGAGAGTTAAAAGAGCTAAAAGATGAGGCTTTAAAAAACAATATAACCATCTATGGGCTTGGCATGGCGGATAAAAAAGGCGCGCCGATTTCTGATGGACAAGGCGGATATGTAAAAGATAAAAATGGAAATATTGTTATTTCCGGTTTAAATCCAGATTTTGAAAAAATTGCACTTGCTTCGGGTGGCGCATATGTTGATTATAGAGTCTCAAATGATGATATTTTAGCGCTTTATAAACAGATAAAAACAGATGCAGACGACAAAGAGTTTGAAAAAGAAAAGATTCGTGATTATATTGAGCTTTTTTATTTTCCTTTAGGAGTTGCACTCGTGATGATGATTTTGGCTTTTCACTCGCTTCCTTCAAGATTGCTGGCGGTTTTGGTGCTGTTTTTGATTCCAAATGATGCTTTTAGCGCTAGTTTTGACTTCAAAGAGATGAAAGAGGCGAAAGAGCATTACAAGGCAAATAGATTTGATGAAGCAATAAAATCATACGAAGCGATTGACGGACTAGACGGCGAAGCTCTTGCAAGGAAGTTTTATAACATCGGCAATGCTCATTATAAGCTCCAAGACTATCAAAAAGCGGTAGAAAATTATGAAAAAAGTTTAGAATTAAAAGATGACGAAGATGCAAAACACAATCTTGAGCTGGCAAAAAAAGAGCTAAAAAAACAAGAAGAGAAAAAAGAGAAAAATAGTAAAGACGATAAAGAGGATAAAAAAGAGGAAAAACAAAAAAAGAGCGACGATTCGCAAAAAAAAGAGAGCAAAAAACAAGAGAACGACAAGGGTGAAAAAGAGTCTAGCGAAGATATAAAGCAATCCAAAAACGAGAGAGAAGAGATAAGTGACGAAGAGGAGAAAAAATGGCTAAAAGAGCTGGACAAAAATCCAAATCCAATGCCTTTAAAGAATATTCCGACCCCAAAAGGAGAGAAAAATGGTAAAAATTGGTAGAGTTTTTGCGATTTTTTTGATTTTGACCTCTTTTTTGATGGCAAAAGTAGATGCTTATGTTAATGCAAAAGAGATACAAG
>JAUPLZ010000276.1 GCA_030836705.1 Campylobacterota bacterium | reverse complement strand
TACAGCTTTTTATGCTTAGTACCAAATAAAGAAGATTGTATAAAGATTATAGATTAAATAGATGGTGCGACCGGGGAGATTTGAACTCCCACACCCGTAGGGCGCTACCACCTCAAGGTAGCGTAGTAGCATTTTTAAACTCGTAATATATGGGTTTATTATACTTCTTTTTAGTAGTGTTCCAAAAATGTTCCAAATATATTAAGAATTCTTAACGATTGTTCCACCATTAAGAATTCTTAAAGATTTATTCTGATATAGTTTTTAAATCATAAAGAATTCTTAATGATACTTTCTGATGTTATTTTAATTACAATTGTTAAAAGGCGAGCTAATATGAAAAGCTTAACAGAGATTTGGAAAGAACAAAATCCAAATGAATCCAATTCTGAAGAATTTTCTAATCAAAATCTTATAGAAAGTTTTTTAGATAAATATTTAAATGAATTAAAGTATGCTTTTTCAAAAGAAGATGAACTGCACAAAATGTTTTCTGACATTTATGTTTATCCAGATTTTAAAGAAATTACTTTTAAACTTCTTGCAACTATAAAAGACAAAGAAGAAGGAAGAAAAAAAGCTAAAACAGTTCAACTTTATCACTTGGGTGCAAGAAAAAAGAAAGAACTTATTGGGAAATATGGCGAAAAGTCAGCTAATTTGATTATTAAAGATATGATGATCGAATTTATTGATTTTACATATCTTTTTGCTATTCAAAAAAAATATCGTGAAATAGCAGAACTTACAAAAATGGCAATAGAACTAAATGAAGAGGCAATTAATTTATTTTAATTTCCTCTTTTTTTTGATTCTAAATCACTAAGAATTCTTAACGATAAAAGGAGATATTATGAATTCGTATGAAATAGAAATATTAGAAGAGCTAAGAGAGATAAAAAAATTAATTATAGAACAACAAAGTAAACTTGAAATGTTTGTTCCTTGTGAGGTTTCTTTATCTTTTATAGCAAAACAAACACACAAAAGCAGAAACGCCGTACGAGATTATATCATGAGACATTATTCTCCTAATATCGATTTTTGGAAAAAAGGCGGTAACATTTATGTTTCTCAAAATGTAGCAATAGAATATATGAAAAGGAGTGCATAATGGAAAAGCAAGGATTTTTCTTCCGTGGAGATATGTTATGGGTTAGAGGCACGATAAATGGAACAACATATAAAAAAAGTACAGGTAGAAAAAAAAGTAGTCAAGGATTTAATATATGGTATAAGAGTCAAAATGCATCAAACACTTTATATAAACTAATAAATGTCAATGACAAAGATTCAATCAAAAAAATGAGTCTTGATAGTTTTGGTTATAAAATTTTGAATGATACATGCTCTGGAAGGAGTGCTGATACTCAAAAAGATCTTATAAGATTATTTGAACAACATATTTTAATTGAATTCAAAGGATTCAATATCAATGAAATTAATTCTATTCAAATCGCTAATTTCTTAAAAAAGAAAAAAAAGGAGTTCAGTCCTGACCGAGCAAAAAGAATTAAACAAGTTTTAAACTTAATTTTAAATAGTGCGGTAGATCCAAGCTTAGGTGGTATCCTTACGTACAATCCTATGCATAGTCCAATAGTTGAAAATATTAAATTTTGTAGCAAAAAAATTGATCAACAAAATTATAAAACTCAAGAAATAAAAATGATACTTGAAAATGCAACTGGATTTATGAAACTTTTTCTTGAAATTGCATTTAAACATGGTTTGAGAGTAGGTGAAATAATTGCACTAAAATGGAATGATTTTGATTTAGAAAATGGTGTATTAAATCTTTGCCGCTCAATAACAAAAGGTGTAATCACGGAAGTAAATGAAGATAATCAAGATGACTATGATAAAAAAAATCATTTTAGGAAAATTGCTTTATTCCCTTCTGTTATTAATTTAGTAAGAAATTATTATCAATTTAGACAAAGTGATGAGTGGTTATTTTTAGCAAAAGATGGGCGTCCATTTATGAACTCAAAAAGTATAACAGATTATCACTTCAAACCTTTGCTTAAAAGAATAGGAGTTGAGTATAAGACGATGAGAGCATCAAGACGAGCGTACGCTACAATTTTTAATTACTCTAATGAAAATAAAAATGAATTACAAAGAAATCTTGGTCATTCAAAAGGTTCCGCGATTACTAATAAGCATTATATAAACGAGGAGGTTTTAGGACAACTTCAATTACAAAAAATTATGCGAACAAAAGAAGAACTATTTATGTCTTATTTGACATAAATAGTATAATTTTGCTATTTGAAATCCCTATTTTTTGAAACAATGTTATTTAAACAAAGCTAATTTACTATTTAATTACATAATAACGGTATCAATAACTAAAATTTTTATTCAACCCCAACAGCCTTAAAAACTGCATCAATAGGATCTGAGTAAATCAGTAGTTGAAACTTACTCATTAGCTCTGGTGGAACTTTTGCCATTTGAGACATATCTAACGCAGGAAGTAAAATTTTCTTAGCTCCGCTGTCACTTGCTATTTGTAAAGCATCAGGGAGGCTCTCTGTGGGGATAATCGTTCCACCTATGCTCATGCTTCCAAGTACCACCATTTGAGACAAGAGAGGTTTTTCAAGAATACCGCTACATAGTGAAACAAATATAGCCAGTTCAATATCTTTTGATTTGCCTATGCCGTTTAGGTCGGTAGCTTTTAGATGGTAGTCGTACTCTTTGTATTTTGCATTTAATGAAACACGGTGTAAATTTGCTTGAATATAATTTGTTGCTTCTTTTATCTCTTCTTTGATTGCAGTTCCCACAAAGCCAGTATGGTCAAGCTTTCCACCGCCTGCCATAAGTTGAAGATCTAATCTAAATAAGCCCTTGTGTCCATTATCTGGGTTTGATGAAACGCTATAGAGTGAACCGTTTGGAAGTTGTCCGCTTGGAATGAGTGAGTTGCTTCCGCTCTCAGGAACGCTTACTCTTATTTCGCTATCATCTTCGATATCAATGTAGGAAAAATTGACATCATAAAACTCCATCCCACCAATCTTTTTAAGTTGTTCTTTGATTCTTCTTCTGCCCACAAGTGCATATTCCAAACAAACCCGAACATCTTCTTTACCATACACACAGTCTGGATGCATCAGCTTCATCAGACCACTCACTGTTTTTTTAACAGCTCTGCTATCTCGCTGGTTGAGATCACGCCCAAGTCTAAAATACTTATCAATAACATTTGAGAAGTTCATCTTTTGAAGTTCTCTCATCCACTCCGCCATGAAGTCAGTTATGAAGCCGTACTCATTCGTAAAAA